>JBNMJI010000177.1:0-4087 GCA_050873725.1 Roseburia sp. | reverse complement strand
TTATAGCTCTGCTTCCAACAAGTATATTTGGTATTGTTAATTTTGGATATAAAGCAGCAGTATTGATTTTAGTATCTGTTGCAAGCTGTATTGCATCAGAGTGGATTTTTAATCTGATTGTACATAAGAAGAATACGGTCAGTGATTTAAGTGCGGTAGTTACCGGACTGTTACTGGCATTAAACCTGCCGGCATCCCTTCCATGGTGGGAAGCTGTAATCGGCAGTGTATTTGCAATTGTTATTGTTAAAATGATGTTTGGCGGACTGGGACAGAACTTCATGAACCCGGCTCTGGGCGCAAGATGTTTCTTACTGATTGCATTTGCCGCAGACATGACAAACTTTACCGTAGATGGATATTCAGGAGCAACTCCACTGGCGCTGATCAGAGAACAGGGCGTTGGAGCTGTTAATACCATGAATATGTTAATTGGTAAGACAGCCGGAACCATCGGAGAGACATCAGCCATTGCTATCTTAATCGGTGCAATGTTCTTAATCCTGATGGGTGTCATTACACTTCGGATTCCGGGAACCTATATCATTACATTTGTAATATTTATCAGCTTATTCGGCGGACATGGCTTTGACATCGACTATATCGTTGCCGAGCTTTGTGGTGGTGGATTAATGCTTGGAGCATTCTTCATGGCAACCGACTATGTAACATCACCGATTACACCGAAAGGACAGATTTTATATGGAATCCTTTTAGGTATTCTTACTGGATTATTCCGTATCTTTGGAGCAAATGCAGAAGGTGTATCCTTTGCAATTATTTTAAGTAACCTTTTAGTTCCAATGATTGAAAAGATTACAATTCCAAAGGCCTTTGGACAGGTAAAGGAGGCAAAGCAGCATGAATAAGAAGATTGTACATGACGCGTTGATTTTAACCGTATTTACCGTAGTAATCGGATTTATTCTCGGACTGGTATATGAGATTACCAAGGATCCGATTGCAAAGGCAGAAGAGGCAACTGCACAGGCTGCATACAAGGCAGTATTTGAAGATGCAGATTCTTTTTCCACCTATGATTTTGATGCAGAAGCCGCAGCCAGCCTGTTAGAGCAGAATGGTTACAGCGATGAAATCAGTGGCGTACAGGAAGCATTAGATAAAGATGGCAATGTATTAGGATATGTTATTACCGTAATTGCCAAAGACGGAAGCCAGGGCAACATTACATTTTCTGTTGGTATAAAGAATGATGGAACCGTAAACGGCTATTCCATTACCAGTATGTCAGAGACACCTGGACTTGGAGATAAGGCAAAAACAGAAGATTTCTCCAAACAGTATAAGAATAAAAATGTAGACAGCTTTACCGTTGTGAAACAGGCACCATCTGCTGATAATGAAATTGAAGCAATTTCCGGTGCAACCATTACATCCAAAGCAATGACCAATGGTGTAAATGCCTGCATTACATACTTCCAGAATGAATTGGAAGGAGGCGCTGAATAATGAATAAGTATTTAGAACGCGTATATAACGGATTGATTAAAGAAAATCCTACCTTTGTACTGATGCTTGGTATGTGTCCGACACTGGCAGTAACCACATCAGCAATGAATGCACTGGGAATGGGATTATCTACAACAGTGGTATTGATTTTCTCCAACCTGTTGATTTCCTTATTCCGTAAAGTAATTCCAAATGGTGTCAGAATGCCTGCGTACATTGTTATCGTAGCATCTTTGGTAACCATTGTAGAATTTATTATGAAAGCTTATACACCGGCACTGGCTACACAGCTTGGTGTGTATATTCCTCTTATTGTTGTAAACTGTATTATCCTTGGACGTGCAGAGAGCTATGCATCTAAGAATCCACCTGTATTATCCATCTTAGACGGTGTTGGTATGGGACTTGGATTTACTTTCGGATTAACCTGTATCGGTATTGTCCGTGAGATTTTAGGTGCAGGACAGTTATTTGGATTCCAGATTCTTTCACTGAAATGGTATACACCAATCAATATCTTCGTTATGGCACCGGGTGCATTCTTAGTACTGGCATTCTTAGTTGCTTTAATGAGTATTGTGCGTCAGAAGATGGAAGCAAAAGGCAAACCATTGGCAGAGCCTGCAGGCTGTATCAGTGGAGACTGTGCCGGATGCAGCATGTCTGCAACCTGCGGTGAGAAAGAAAAGAAAGCTGCAGATGCAGAGGAAAAAAGTGAATAGGAGGAATATGACAGATGCAGACATTATTATTGATTGCAATTGGTTCAGCCATTGTAAATAACGTAGTATTAAGCCAGTTCCTTGGTATCTGTCCTTTCTTGGGTGTATCAAAGAAAACAGAGACCGCTGCTGGAATGGGTGGAGCCGTTATCTTTGTCATAACGATATCCTCCTTTGTTACCTCATTGATTTATAAGTTTATACTGACTCCGACCGGAACACAGTATTTACAGACCATTGTATTTATTCTTGTAATCGCTGCACTGGTACAGTTTGTAGAGATGTTCTTAAAGAAATCCATGCCGGCTCTTTATAAGAGTCTTGGTGTGTATCTTCCTTTGATTACAACCAACTGTGCAGTATTAGGTGTAGCACTTACCAACGTCACCAAAGAGTATGGTATTTTAGAGGGTGTTGTAAACGGTTTTGCAACCGCATTTGGATTCTTTATTGCTATTACAATTATGGCAGGAATTCGTGAAAAAATTGAATATAATGATATCCCTAAGCCATTTAAAGGAACAGCAATTGTGTTAATTACAGCATGTCTGATGTCCATTGCATTTATGGGCTTCTCAGGAATGATTTAGGAGGAAAGAAAAGATGAGTGTACAGGCAATTATTATTGCAGCCGTTATTGTAGGCGGCGTAGGACTTTTTATTGGATTTTTCCTCGGCGTTTCCGGAGAAAAGTTCAAAGTAGAAGTAGATGAGAGAGAAGAAGCCATTGTTGGTGTTCTTCCTGGAAATAACTGTGGTGGTTGTGGCTATGCCGGATGTTCCGGTCTTGCAGCCGCTATTGTAAAAGGTGATGCCCCGGTCAACGGATGTCCGGTTGGTGGCGCACCGGTTGCAGCAAAAGTCGGTGAAATCATGGGCGTTGCTGCAGAAGAAGGCGCAAAACAGGTTGCCTTTGTAAAATGTGCAGGAACCTGTGAAAAAGCTGGTCATGACTATGAGTATACCGGAGTAGAAGATTGTGCAGCAATGGCATTTATTCCGGGCGGCGGAGCAAAGAGCTGTAGCTATGGCTGTCTTGGCTTTGGAAACTGTGTAAAGGCATGTCCGTTTGATGCAATCCATGTTGTAGACGGTATTGCAAAGGTGGATAAGGAAGTTTGTAAGGCAGGTGGAAATTGTGTTGCAGCCTGCCCGAAACACTTGATTGAACTGGTACCATATGAAGCAAAACATCTGGTACAGTGTAGTTCTAAGGATAAAGGCAAAGATGTTATGAAGGCATGCTCCGTAGGATGTATCGGCTGTCATCTCTGCGAGAAGAACTGTCCGAGTGATGCAGTTCATGTAGTAGATAATGTAGCTTATATTGATCAGGAGAAATGTACCGGATGCGGCGTTTGTGCTGAGAAATGTCCGAAGAAGATTATTTTATAACAGATTCTTTGATGAAGAACGGGATTGTCATTGGTTTGGCAGTCCCGTTTTATGTAGTTGATGTTATATGAGGGTTAGATATGAGAAAATTTAGAGAAAAGTATATTGGAAATAAAGATTTTTATAAAATGGTTCTGCTGGTAGCTATTCCAATTATGATACAGAATGCCATCACTAACTTTGTGAGTCTTTTGGACAATATCATGGTAGGACTGGTTGGGACAGAGCAGATGTCCGGTGTCGCAATCATCAATCAGTTGATGCTGGTTTACAATATCTGTATTTTTGGAGCAGTATCCGGTGCAGGCATTTTTGGCGCACAGTTTTATGGAAAAGGGGACCATAAAGGAGTGCGGGATGCCTTTCGTTTTAAACTTGTAGCCTGTGGTTTACTGGCGGTAATGTGGATGCTGATATTTGGCTTTGCAAGCGAACCGTTGATTCGTCTCTTTTTGCATGATGGAGGAGGCACGGGAGATATTGAAGCAACGCTATTGTAT
>JBNMJI010000176.1:0-4147 GCA_050873725.1 Roseburia sp. | reverse complement strand
GGGTAAGCTGCCCGAACTGGATGACCCAGTGGGGTTCGAAATACTTAGCCGACCAGGGATATTCCACCATTGAAATTCTGCGCTACTATTACGGCAGCAGCATGTATATCAACACGGCGGATGAAATCAGTGGTGTGCCTGCTTCCTGGCCGGGCAGCAACCTTGAGGTTGGTTCTACCGGGGATAAGGTGCGGATGCTGCAGGAGCAGCTGAACCGGATTGCACGTAACTACCCTGCGCTTCCGACTATTGCCGTGGATGGCATTTATGGTTCTGCAACTAAAGCTGCCGTAGAAAAATTCCAGTCCATCTTTGGGCTTCCGGTTACCGGAATTGTAGATTTCCGTACCTGGTACCGTATTTCCGAAATTTATGTGGCTGTTTCAAGAATTGCAGAATTATATCAATAAATTTCATAACTTAAACCTTTTCGGGAATTCTTTTTACCACAACCCATAGTAATTATGAAAATACAATGCTATACTAAATTCATATTACGAATTTACTGGAGGGAAAAATAATGCATACATTTCAACCATATCCAATTGACCTTATGGAAATGAATCCATTTACTAAAATCGGCAAAGAATGGATGTTAATCACAGCAGGTGATGCGAAGAAAGCAAATACAATGACTGCAAGCTGGGGCGGTGTTGGTGTCCTCTGGGGCAAAAATGTTGTCTACATCTTTGTAAGAGATACACGCTATACCAAAGAATTTATTGATAATGGAGAGACATTCTCACTGACCTTTTTAGATGAGTCCAATAAAGGAGCTTTAAAATATCTTGGAGCTGTTTCCGGACGTGATGAAAATAAAATTGAAAATGCAAGAATGCATCTTGATTACTGCAAGGACACACCTTATATTGACGAAGGAAATCTGGTATTTATCTGCCGTAAATTATCTGCTACAAAGATGACTCCGGACCAGTTTATTGATTCTTCTATCGAAAGCAGCTGGTATGCCGATGGCAATCTTCACACCATGTATGTAGGTGAAATCTTAGAAGTACTTGCCCGCTAAGCTACTCGCGTAACTACGCGAAACACGCTTTGTGAGTTTCGCGCGTAAATTACCCGGCAGCGGTTCTTTTCAGACTCATCTAAAAAGAACCACTGCCGGGCATTTTTTTGCCATAATTCTATTTATGAAGAATATTATAATGTGCCTGTACGGCAGCGTCGATTTTTCTCTGGTCTCCTGTTTCGATTGCTTCTGCAATTTCTACATGAAGTTTCCACATTTTTTCAAATTTCTCATCATCTGCATTTTCCCAGCCTTTTCTGATATTCTCGCTATATATATCTGAAAATACCTGCATAACTGTAATCATAAAACGGTTGCCGGAGCCAAGAATCAGTTTCTGGTGAAACTGCTTATCTATCTCATAGCTCTTTTCCTGATCCGCATTCTGCATGGATGCTGCAATTTCCTTTAACTCTTTTATATCCTGCCTGCTCATATTTTTTGCTGCCAGGAAGCCTACTGCCAGTTCCAAAAGGCAACGGGTCTCAGACAGTTCCCTCTCATCAATCTGCTGTAATAAGAGCATCATATTAATTACTTCTGAAAGGCTTTTTTCCATGTTGCAGCAGATATAATTGCCGGAGCCCTGCTGGCTTTCAATCAATCCGATATTCTCCATACTCTTTAATGCTTCCCGGATAGATGGACGTGACATACCAAGTGTTTCTGCCATTTCACGTTCTGTTGGCAGCTTGCTGCCTACCTGAAACTCCCCGCTCCGTATTCCATCTTTTACGAATGCCATTACCCTCTTATACTCTCTGTCCTTCATCTGAATCTCCTTTCATCCCTTGCAAAATTATTGTATCATAAATACATCAATAAAAATTAGCAAATACAGTTGCTGCTGCTACCGTCAGAAGTCCTGCTACTGCAATGGCAAGACTGCTCATTGCTCCTTCTACTTCTCCCATTTCCATGGCACGGGCGGTTCCGATTGCATGGGCGGAAGTACCAAGTGCCAGTCCCTTTGCCACCGGCTCTTCTATATGAAATACACGGCATACCACTTCTGCAATCATATTTCCCAAGACTCCGGTAATGATAATTACTGCCACCGTAATCGTTACGATTCCTCCAAGTTCTTCAGATACTCCCATTCCAATTGCTGTGGTAATGGATTTTGGCAGAAGGGTTACATATTCCTCATGATTCAGATGAAATATCACCGCAAAAAGAAGCACACTTCCCATACTTGCAATGACACCGGATATAATTCCTGCTACAATGGCACTTTTATGTTTTTTTAACAATTCCAGCTGCTCATACAACGGAACAGCAAGACATACCGTTGCCGGGGTTAAAAGATAGCTTAAATACTTTGCTCCTTCATAATAACTGTCATAGTCAATCCTGCCCACACTTAATACAACCATAACAAAAATAATAGAAATCAAAAGTGGATTAAACAGCGCCAGCTTTAATTTACGCTTTAACAGTGCTCCGATTTCATATCCAATGAGACTGATTACTACACCAAAGAAAAGGGTATCTCCTGCAAAATTATTCATTTTCTTCTTTCTCCCTTCCCTTTCGTATCACATTCTGTGTCACTCTTCCGGTCACGACCATAACAATAATCGTCGTAAGTACTGTAATGACAATCACCGGCACAATAGTCGGACGCAGAACGCTCCAGGAGTCCAGAAGTCCTACTGCTGCCGGAATAAACATCACCGGCATAATTTCAATTAAGAATATCGCAGTATCCTTCACCTGTTCTATCTTAACGATACCCGTTACCAGAGCAAGCAGCATTAACACCAGTCCGTAAATGCTTGCAGGAACCGGTAATGGCAGCACCATATGCAGAATTTCTCCAGCAAAAGAAATTGCCAAAATTAAAAAAAACTGTCTAAAATACTTCATTTCTAAATCCTCCGATTGGTATTACCAATCAAAGAGTATAATACAAAAGAAGTAAAAAGACAAGTTTTATTTAATGATTTTTTCTTTTTTACCAGTTCACCTGAAAATTCACTCATATTTCGAAAGGTATAATTCTTATTACTTATCATAGCAATAGAAAGCGTTGCCAGTGGAAAATACTCTTCACCACCTTTCTTTTAAATATAATAATACTTAAGCTGTCTATAAAGAGCATTTTTCTAAGAATTAGAACCAGCGATTAACTCATCCAGAGTACCAAAATGGTAGCCCATCTCTTCCCACTTTGTAAGTAGTTCATCTAATATTTCACCATTGGTCTTTGAAGTATTGTGCAGCAGCACAACAGCTCCCGGATGAATACGTCCGGTGAGTTTTTCAAAGGCCTCTTCTTTTGTTGGCTGATTATCCGGATCCCAGTCCACATAGGCAAGACTCCAGAAAAAAGTATAATAACCTAATTCTTTTGCCATTTTCAGATTTGACTCACTGTATTTTCCCTGAGGCGGCCGGTAAAATTTAACCATCTCCTTGTCTGTAATCTCTTCATAAAGTAACTTGACATCTTCAACTTCCTTTTGAAATGACGATACATCTGCAATTTCTGACATATCCGGATGATGATAAGTATGGTTTCCTACGGTATGACCTTCTTCCACCATTTTCCTTACCAGATCCGGACTGGTCTCTAAGAAATGCCCTACTACAAAGAAGGTTGCCTTTACATCATGCTTTTTCAATGCTTCCAGTATCTTCTCCGTATTTCCATTCTCATAGCCGCAGTCAAAGGTCAGGTAAATCACCTTATCATCGCCATTACCAATAAAATATGTATTATATTTCCTCAATTCTTCCGGTGTGGCATTTCCGGTTGGCTGTGTCCCCGATTCACCAAATCCAAGTCCCCAGTTCTCTGTTGTAAATGCCACTGCATTTACTCCCAGTAAGTCGCCATTCTGCCAGTTTTTTACCAGCACTGCACTCCCACGGCCTGCGCAAAATACCAATGCCAGCATTACCGCCACTGCCAGTATCCTTTTCCATTTTTTCATAAAAAAAGCCTCATATACTCTTTCTAAAGTATATGAGACTTCTTTTATCTCATGCTTTTCATTTTAGTTCTTTCAGTCATTTACTCTACTGCCTTGAATGCTTCCTCTAAGTCTTCAATAATATCGTCGATATTTTCTGTTCCGATAGAAAGGCGGATGGTATTCGGTTTGATTCCCT
>JBNMJI010000175.1:0-4218 GCA_050873725.1 Roseburia sp. | reverse complement strand
TCCCACTCCTTCTTTGCAAAAAGGTGTCTGCGGTAGCCGCTTACCATCTGATATGCATGCTCATCAAAATAATGAAAGGGCAGTTCCTTTACCGTATGGGGAATCCGCACACTCTGCATTGCTGCCTCGTCATATTCTGCGTCGTTTTGTGCTGCTTCCCATTTTTCACTAAAATGCCAGTCATTGTCCAAATAGTATTTTTCTCTCATACCTTTTCCTCACATTCTCTGTTGGCACATTTCTATTGGTTCATCTCTATTCGCGCTTTTCTATTGCTTCGTTGTGATTCCATCCACCAGAATATTCACTACTTCCTCTAATGCTTCTCCATAGGAAAGCTTGCTCTGAATCAGGATGTCTCTCTGGAAGAACTGCTCTAAGGAGGCTTCCAGCATCATCTTTAAAATCGGTATGTTAATGCGGCGGATTACACCTTCCTCCATGCCCTGTTCCAATAACGCAATGGTGGTCTCCCAGCCGGTTTCTAACCGAAGTTCCACCTGATGATAGATTTCCGGAAATTTATCTTTTAATAAATACATCTGCCGGAAATCAATTTCCTTATAACTCTCCGGCATTACCCCTAAGATTTTCCGTATTTTTTCTAACGTGCTAAGGCTTTCATCTGCCACGACTTCCCGTTCACTTTCCTTGATGCAGTCAAACAAATAATCCACCATGGCCAGAAATAACGCCTCTTTATCTGCAAATACCTGATAAATTGTTTTCTTGCTGATACCAAGAATGCGGGCAATATCATCCATGGTAAATTTCAACCCTTTCTGGTTAAATGCCTGCATCGTGCCCTGCAATATTTTCTCTCTCAATTCCATTTTCACTACCCCTGTTCTCTATGGAAACTACTTTTTGTTTTTCGGTTTCCTTAATTGTAACACCTTCGAATTTCCGATACAAGAAACTGAATTACCAAAATTAGTTTCCTGAATTTGTGGATTTTGACGAGAACCATATTTCAATGATGTAAAACATGCTTTGGGCGTTTTTGTGCAAAAAAGATACCCACCTCTGTCTTTTCCGACAGAAATGAGTATCTTTCTTTTAAACTACTTTATGATATTCTCTTGGAATTATCTCCTCTTACAGGAAGATATACTTACAAACGAATAATACTGCAAGAATATACATCAGCGGAGTAATCTTCTTAGCTTTACCACAGATTAAGTTGATGATAACGTAAGAGATAACACCAATTGCGATACCTTCTGCAATGCTGTACATAAGAGGCATAGCGATTAAGCAAAGGTATGCAGGAGCTGCTTCTGTAACATCGTTGAAGTCAATCTTAACGATTGCAGATACCATAAGGAATCCAACGAAGATTAATGCAGGAGCGGTAGCAAATCCTGGGATTGCTGTAAAGATTGGTGCAAAGAAGATTGCAATCAGGAACATGAATCCGGTTACAACAGATGCAAAACCAGTTCTAGCACCTGCACCTACACCAGCAGAACTCTCTACGAAAGTTGTGGTTGTAGAAGTACCAAGAACAGCACCAGCGGATGTTGCGATAGCGTCAGCTAATAATGCATTTTTAACTCTTGGAAGTTTTCCTTCTTTGTCTAACATACCAGCTTTATCAGATACACCGATTAAGGTTCCGATGGTATCAAACATATCTACGAATAAGAAGGATAATAATACTACGATAAAGTTGACAATACCTACACCACTGAAATCAGCTGTGAAACACTGTCCAAATGTTTCACCGATTTTGGTGAAGTCTGTCATTGCAAATGTAGGATATAAAGAATAGAATCCAGCTTCTGCATCAATCTGATAGATGCCTGCTGCCTGGCAGATCATACCAAGAATCCATGTAGCAAGGATTCCGATAAGGATGGAACCTTTTACATTCTTTACATATAAGATGATGGTAAGAATTAAACCAATCAGTGCAAGTAAAGCACAGATTCCTTCTGTATGCCAGTTCTCTGTAAACTTAACATAAGATAATAAAGTGGAGCTGTTGTCAACAACAATGTGAGCACCCTGTAAACCGATGAAAGCGATAAACAGACCAATACCAGCACTTACACCTTTTTTCAGTGTAGCAGGAATGGCATTGAAAATTGCCTCACGTACGTTGGTCAGTGAAAGTACGATAAAGATGATACCTTCAATGAACACTGCCATTAATGCGACTCTCCAGTCATAACCCATATTTCCACATACTGTAAATGCGAAATATGCATTCAATCCCATACCAGGAGCTAATGCATATGGATAATTAGCCATCAAAGCCATTGCAAGTGTTCCGATAAAGGATGCAAGACAGGTTGCAATCAAAACTGCAGTAGGATCCATACCAGCAGCAGATAACAGGTTCGGGTTAACTGCCAGGATGTAAGCCATTGTCATAAATGTGGTAAGACCTGCAATTACTTCTGTCTTGACGTTAGTGTTGTTCTCTTTGAATTTGAACATTTTCTCTAACATTTTTCTTCCTCCAAATTGTTTTTTATACCTAAAGCCAGCCTCTCTGGCAATAAGTCATGGTAAACTCCTCTTCTGTAAATTTATTTTCCTTCATATGTAATTACAGAAGCAACATCATAACCCTTCAAACGCTCTCTTCCCTTTAATCCTGCCAGTTCCATTAAGAAAATGACTTTAACTACTTCACCGCCAAGCTGCTCTACTAATTTGATAGCAGCTTCAATAGTTCCGCCGGTTGCGATTAAGTCATCTACTAAGACAACCTTCTGTCCCGGTTTGATGGAATCCTTGTGCATCTCAATGGTAGCCTGTCCATACTCTAAATCATAGGACTGGGAAATGGTCTCACATGGTAATTTTCCTTTTTTACGAACCGGTACGAACGGTTTGTGCATTTCGTAAGCAATTGGTACTCCGAAAATAAATCCTCTGGATTCTGTACCAGCAATTACATCATAGTCCACACCATCTAAAAGCTTGATCATGGAATCAATGGCAAGCTGAAGTCCGTCTGCATCCTGCAATACGGAAGTAATATCTCTGAAAATAATTCCAGGCTCTGGAAAATCCGGTATACTTCTTACATATTCTTCTATTTTTTTCATCTTAATACCCTTCTTTCTATTTACTGCCCTCTGTTTTAAAAAACACCTTTTTATTATAAATTTATACCGTCAGAAATACAAGCAATTTTTTATAAAATGTTAAGTTTTTCGTTACATTTTTTTATGGAAAGTTGCTATTTTATTGCAAATATATTAAGATGTTCTATACGAAAGAAAAGTTCGGAAAGGGGATTTTTTGTGAAAATTCTGATTTTATCCTGTAACACAGGAGAAGGACATAACGCCGCCGGTCATGCCGTGGAAGAAGCTGCTCTCGCAAGGGGACATGAAGTGGATTTCGTAGATGCCATGCAGCTTGGCAAGAGGCATACTTCACGCCTTATCAGCGGGCTTTATATTGGAATTGTAAAACATCTGCCATGGTTTTTCGGTTTCATTTATAAGCTGGGAATGCTTATCAGTAACCGTCATTTCAAATCTCCGGTATACTGGGCAAATGCAAAGCTTGCAAAACCGCTTGCAGCCCTCATTGAAGAAAAAAATTATGATATTGTGGTGATGCCGCATCTCTATCCGGCAGAGACCATTACTTATATGAAGAAACATGACATGCTGCCGGTAAAAGCAGTTGCTATCGGAACCGATTATACCTGTATCCCTTTCTGGGAGGAAACCAACTGCGATTACTATATTATTCCCCACGAAGATTTGATGGACGAGTATATAAAACGTGGTGTTCCAAAGGAAAAATTACTTCCTTATGGTATTCCGGTGCGTCATTCTTTTGCAAAGCATACACCAAAAGACATTGCCCGCCGCAAATGCCACTTAGATGCCGATGCTCCGACCTTTCTCATTATGAGTGGAAGTATGGGCTTCGGAAAACTGGCAGTCTTTGCCATGGCACTCTATAAGCAGTGCAAAAATGATGAACACATTGTAATTATCTGTGGAGATAACAAGAAACTGCAGTCTGTTCTCACCAAAGAATTCAAACGTTGTCCACGGGTTCACATCTTAGGTTATACCAGACACGTTTCTCTTTATATGGATGCCTGTGATGTCATCTTTACCAAGCCGGGCGGACTTACCTCTACCGAAACTTTGGTAAAGGGTATTCCTACCATCCACACAGCACCAATTCCGGGCTGGGAGACCGCAAACAGTGCATTCTTCGTAGACCGTGGCATTTCCT
>JBNMJI010000174.1:0-4239 GCA_050873725.1 Roseburia sp. | reverse complement strand
GTCTCGATCGGGCACATTCTTCCGTAATGGGAGTAGTGTACGTCTCGAACCTCGAATCCGGCACGGTCTCTGGACAAACCACCTGGTCCTAATGCGGATAAACGTCTCTTATGTGTCAACTCACCCAGTGGGTTGTTCTGATCCATGAACTGTGACAGCTGGGAAGATCCGAAGAACTCTTTCACTGCTGCAGTTACCGGTTTGATATTAATCAGGCTCTGTGGAGAAATTCCTTCCTGATCCTGGGTAGTCATACGCTCACGAACCACACGTTCCATTCTGGAAAGTCCGATTCTATACTGATTCTGTAATAACTCACCAACGGCACGGATACGACGGTTGCCTAAGTGGTCGATATCGTCATCATTTCCAATACCCCACTCTAAGTGCATATTGTAGTTAATGGATGCGAAAATATCTTCCTTGGTGATATGCTTTGGAACCAGTTCAGATACATTTTTACGAATTGCTTCCTTGATATCTTCTAAGGATTCATTTTCATCCAGAATTTTCTTTAATGCCGGATAATATACCAGCTCAGTAATACCAACTTCTTTCGGTACTACGTCTACATAGGTAGTGAGGTCTACCATCATATTAGAAAGAACTTTTTCATTTCTTTCTTCTGTAGCAATATATACTGCCGGAACGCCTGCGTTCTGAATCTCTTCTGCAAGCTCTCTGGTCAGTTCTGTTCCTTTTTCGATTACCTCACCGGTAGTCTCAAGAACAACATCTTCAGCCAGCACTTTTCCACGTAAACGGTTCTTAAATGCCAGCTTCTTGTTAAATTTATAACGGCCTACTTTTGCCAGGTCATAACGTCTTGGGTCGAAGAACATTGCAGTAATCAGGCTCTCTGCACTGTCAACAGAAAGTGGCTCGCCCGGACGAATCTTCTTATATAATTCCAGAAGACCTTCCTCGTAGCTTGTTGCAACGTCTTTTCCAAAAGATGCTAAAATCTTTGGCTCTTCGCCAAACATATCTATAATTTCCTGGTTGGTTCCCAGTCCTAAAGCACGCAGTAATACTGTAATTGGTACTTTTCTGGTACGGTCAACACGTACATAGAAAATATCGTTAGAGTCTGTTTCATACTCTAACCATGCTCCACGGTTCGGGATTACGGTACAGGAATAGAGTTCCTTACCTACTTTATCATGCGCAATACCATAGTAAATACCAGGGGAACGAACCAACTGGCTTACGATAACACGTTCTGCTCCATTGATAACGAAGGTTCCAGTCTCTGTCATGAGAGGTAAATCGCCCATAAAAATCTCATGTTCATTAATTTCATCTGTTTCTTTGTTATACAGTCTGACTTTTACCTTCAAAGGAGCTGCATAAGTTGCGTCTCTCTGTTTACATTCTGGGATTGTATACTTCACATCATCCTCACATAATGTGAAATCCACAAATTCCAAGCTAAGATGTCCGCTATAATCCTCAATCGGAGAGATATCTGCAAACACTTCTTTCAGGCCCTCGTCTAAGAACCACTGATAAGAATCCTTCTGGACCTCAATCAGGTTTGGCATTTCCAATACCTCTTTTTGTCTTGAGTAACTCATACGTATGCCTTTTCCAGCTTTCACCGGACGTATTCTGTTTTTCTCCATTGACGTTTCACCTCTCGTTTTTTATTCTCAATCCACTAAATTTCAGCAAATTATATTCTTTGGGCTTCATTTCCTAAAAAAGGATATAGTAAAGCCACCTCACCACAATAGTGCAACGTATATGATACCACAAGCAGTTTTCTAAAGTCAAGCATTATTTTCGCACAATATGCATATATTTTTCGATATTGGGAAATAATTATCAGAAAAGCAGCTACAGGAAAATGATTTTACTCATTACCGGTAGCTGCCTGCCTTTTCCTAACTATTTTTAGTTTCTAATGCCCTGCTATTTCAGCTGGACATCCAGTTCTGCAATACTTTCTCCTGCGCCGTTTTTATTGGTTACAGAAACGTGAATTGCACTTTCGCCATTATACAGCAACATAATCCGTTCCTTGTGGCTTCCATCTTCATTATCCACACTGTCACCGCCTATCCAGTGCATATCATTTCCATTTTCATCCGTAATATAGATATCCGGATTATTGTACGAATCATTGTATGGAGCACCTGTAATATCCGGAATCTGCATATCAACCACCAAAACCGCTCCTGTTTTTACAATCTGTGTTACAATAACACCATTTTCTTCTTTATTAACTGCAATTGTCTCATTCTTTGAAGTATCAACATGTACCGGGAAGGAAAGCCGCCAGTCTCCACTTACTTTTGCAGTTGACTGATATTGTCCATTTTCATCCCACACATCCGATAAATATCCCTCTAATGCATCAATACTCCATGTTACGGTAAAATCTTTCAGATTGGAAATATCTACCTGTTCATCTGCTTCATTTGTCAGCGAAGAAAGTTCAATTCTTTCTAATTTTACATAGCTTCCATCATCTGCCTTTTCAAAAGGCTGGGAAATTGCAGTCTGTACCGGCATATCATTAATAGAAACATTTTCCAGAACTTTCTCCTGCTCCGGTCCTGTAATCCAGTCTGCTTTGTTTAAATCTGCATTATCCGATGTCAGTGTTGTCGTATAGTAAAGCATGTAGCCATCACAATATACATCTGAAACATTTATTTTTACTCCATTCTGCTCTGATTCCAGCACATAGGAACCATCATTTTCCAGTTCTGTCGCCTGCTGGCCTATTGTACTGTAAATATCCTGCAGTTCTGCTGCATCTTTATCTTTCTGTGCCACATTCATAAGTTTTCCTATGGTATTACTGTAAAGTTCTTCTGCCAGTGCTGAATTTGAAAATCCTGCCACGCCTACAGCAACTGCGCAGGTTGCCGCCATTCCTGCCGCTATTTTTCTTATATTCTTCTTTCTTCTGCCATTTTCTTCCTTCTTCATCCGTCTGACCTCCATCCGAATTCTCGTCTTATACCGTTCTTTTTCTTCTGGGGATAACTCTTCTATTTTATATTCATTCAAATCAATTTCCGCATCATTTAACATTTCATAGATTTTATCTTCTTTCATCTCTTCATGCCTCCTTCTCTTTCAAATACACTTTTTTTATCCTGCGTTTTCCTCTGGATACCCGGTTATATATAACTTCTTTTGAAAGTCCTGTATCTCTGCTGACCTGTTCTACCGGTTCTTCTTCCACAAATAATTTCATAAATATTTTCCGGTCTTCCGGTTTCAGGCACAAAAGCAATTGCTCTGCTTCCTGGCTTAATTCTTCTTCTATCAGTCCAGCTAACCTCCTGTCATCTTCCGCTGCTGTAACATCATCCATACAAAGCAGTTCCAGTTCCCGCCTGTATTTTCTGAGATAGTCAATTGCTTCATACCGGGCAATAGCTGCCGCCCAGTTTTTGAAGCTGTTCTTCTTCTCATCAAAGGATGCCGCATGTTCCCAGATGGAAAGCAGTATATCATTCATGCATTCTTCCTGTTTGTGTGGCATGGTAAATAAGTGTTTCCGAATGACCGCTTTTAGCAGCCCGCCATATACATCTATGACATATATCAATGCTTCTTCATTATGCAATTGTAATTGCTGAATATAATTTTTCTCTGTTATCTTCATTGTTATCCTGCCTCTTGCCTCATGCACCATGGTCTGCATTTTTTGCAGCTACACTTATTATTACGAATCTGATGTCTTAAATCTATCACTTTTATAAAAATATTTTCTATAAAAAGTAAAGAACCTTCCAGCATTTCTGCCGGAAGGTTCTTCTTGTTAATGTCTCGTTCTACTGGAAGCTGTCCCAGTCTTTCTGCATAAGCAGGTATGTAATCAATGGACACAATACTGCGCTGATAATACTCTTTATTACTCCTACGCCGCCAAAAATATTGACAACGAGTCCGATAGCTGCACATGCAATCATCAGATAGAATCCAACCTTCTTCTGTGCGAACAGAATCAGACCGGCACCTACGATAATAAGCACTTCTGCAATGAGGCTGACAATCAGCAGTGGCTGAAGAAGCATTAACGGAATCATCATTACTCCGGAAATGATATTGATTACAAATACAATCCAGAGCCATACTTTAAGTCCTGTGTTCATAACTAATCTCCTCGTATAATATCTCGTATAATATCTTTTAGATACGTAAATACATGTATCTTGGTTAATAAGTTACTAAATAAATATTGTTCATTAGGCTTAGTAAAGCCCATGATATAATTGT
>JBNMJI010000173.1:0-4286 GCA_050873725.1 Roseburia sp. | reverse complement strand
CTTCTGGCCATCCTTTACATCTACGATATAATGCACACCATTTTCTACAATTTCCACATTGGTATCAAACTCTTCTCCGATAAATCCTTTTTTAAGCTCCATGCCTTCCTGCTTGCGGACTTTTGCATCACTCCGCTCGTATACGCCACGGATTGTAATGCCATCCTCTGCTAAAATTTCCTTTAAAAGCTTTACAATAGGCTCCTTGTATCGGTCGATACCAAGCGCTAAGGACTGCACTACCAGCACATCCGAAAACTTATCAATAACCAGTCCCGGCAGAAAATCTGCCTCTCCAAATACCACACGACAAGAAGAAGTATCTACCGTTTTCTTCCGGTATTCCCATGCCTGCTGCAGCCGTGTCCGGAAAAATGCTTCATCGATGATGGTATCCTCTTTTCTGCTGAAAAGACGCACCCGGATTTTGGAATTGCGGTTGATAAATCCAATGCCCATCGGATATCCGTCAAAATCGTGTACCAGCACCAAATCTCCATTTTCAAATGTTCCCATGATACTTTCTATTTCATTATCAAAAATCCACATGCCACCGGATTTTACCATTCTTCCTTCGCCTTTTTTCAATGTTACAACTGCGCTCATGTTAGTCCTCCTTCGTAACCTCTTTCTTATAATTTACCACAAATATACCAATACATACCAGTATCAGTGCAATCACACTTTTGATACCTGCTGCCTGCTCTTTTTCTCCCAGAAGCCATGCGGAAAGAATTACACCGAACACCGGATTCATAAATCCAAACACCGCTACTCGGGAAATCGGATTGTATTTCAATAAAATGCCCCACAGCGTGTATGCCACTGCAGAAATGCATGCCATGTAAAACAGCAGTCCAAAGGATGCCGCCGTAAAACCGCTCACCCGTCCGCCTGACGCAAAGCCGCACAATGCCATAATAATTCCACCCACCAGGAACTGGTAGCCGCTCAGCATGACAGGATTTTCAGATTTGGAATACCGCTTTAACAGCACCGATGAAAATGCATATGCAACCGTTGATAAGAAAATAAATCCTTCTCCGGTCACACTCATATGAAAATCAAATCCGCTGCTTCCCATATTTACCAGTGCCACACCTGCAAATCCTATGATACAGCCTGTAATTTTTCGTGCCGATAATTTTTCCTGATGGAACAAAAGGCTTGCCACCAGAATTGCCACGAATACGTTTAACGCTTCGATAATGGATGCCTTTACCCCGGAGGTGTGTGCCAGTCCGATGTAGAAAAGCAGATACTGTCCCACAGTCTGCAGACTGCTTAATTTAAAAACTTTTCCAATAGAGCCTTTTGTCGGGCGCAGGAACTGTCTGCTTCCGATGCTTCCTAATAATATCGTTAAAATTCCCGCCATCGTAAACCGGTAACCGGCATACAGAATCTGGGATGCCACCTCATCCGATGCAATATGCATCATCTGATAGCCGATTTTAATGCATGGAAATGCACTGCCCCACAACAGGCAGCACACCAGCGCTCCCAGCCAGACTACAATGGTTTTCTGCATAAATTTTTCTTTGGTTTCCATTTCTTTCATCCTTTTCTTAAGCTTTCTCTTTTCTTCTCGTTCTTGTCTCATTTCATCATAGACACCAGTGCCTGCTCTGTCAAATAAATTCTGTCCCTACTGATATACATTTTCCCTGAAATATGCGATAATAAGTATGTTTGTATAGGTGATTGCGAAAGGAGATAATTTGATGATTACAATAAGCCTTTGCATGATTGTAAAAAACGAGGAGCAGGTTCTCTCCCGCTGTCTGGATTCACTCACCGGTCTGATGGATGAAATCATCATCGTGGATACCGGTTCCTGCGACCGCACCAAAGAAATTGCTGCCCACTATACCGATAAAATCTATGACTATGTCTGGAAGGATGACTTCGCAGATGCCAGAAATTTTGCTTTTTCCAAAGCTTCCATGGAATATATCTATACCGCAGATGCTGATGAAGTCTTAGATGATGAGAACCGGGAACAGTTCCGGCTTTTGAAAGAAGCCATGGTTCCGGAGGTCGAGATTGTACAGATGAAATATGTAACCAAAAATGAATTTAATACGGTGCTTAATTTTAAAGAGGAGTACCGTCCGAAACTCTACCGGAGACTTCGTACATTCACCTGGATTGACCCGATTCACGAAACGGTGCGCTTAGACCCGGTTGTCTTTGACAGTGATATTGCTATTACACATCTTCCGCAGTCTCTGCACAGCCGCCGCGATTTTAAAGGCTTTTTACTGGCATTTGACCGGGATGGACGGCTTTCCGAAAAATTGCACCGGATGTACGCCAAAGAACTGCTCATGACCGGCGAAAAGGAAGATTTCATTGCCGCAGCAAAAGTATTTCTGGCTACCTTAAAGGATGAAACCGCTTCTGAAGATGCCCGCAAGGAAGCAGGCTGTATCTTAAGCCACTACTATCGGATTACCGGAAATGTCAATGAATTTTTCAAACTGACACTGAAGGATATGATTACTACTCCCTGCGCCGAAGTCTGCTGCGAATTAGGAAATTATTTTTTTGACGCCGAAGATTATGAGGAAGCAGCCATGTGGTATTACAACGCAGCCTATGAAACTGCCAGCATTCTTGATGTACATACCAGCGGAAACATTCCGCTGAACGGACTGGCTGACTGCTATGAAAAATCCGGAAATGCAGCCCAGGCGGAAGAATATAGAAATGCAGCCAGACAATGGCAGCTCCCAAACGATAATTCTTAGTCCCTTCGACTTGAATAATCATGTATGAAGTGGTACTATGATAATAATTTAACAAACAAAATATACAGGAGGTTTTTCATGGATTACACACAGGAATATAAACAGAAATTAGTCTCCGCAGATGAGGCTGTCAAAGTCATCAAATCCGGTGACTGGGTAGATTATGGATGGTGTACCGGAACTCCGGACGCACTGGATAAAGCCCTTGCAAAACGTACGGATGAATTAAAAGATGTCAATTTAAGAGGTGGTATTCTGTTAAAACCGTTAGCTGTCTTCGAACGTGAAGATGCCGGCGAACACTTTACCTGGAACTCCTGGCATATGTCCGGAATCGAGCGTAAATATATCAACCGCGGTTTTTCTTACTACGCTCCTATCCGTTATTCCGAGCTTCCAAGATATTATCGTGACTCTGCTACTCCGGACGATGTAGCAATGTTCCAGGTTGCTCCAATGGACAAACATGGATATTTTAACTTTGGACCAAACGCTTCTCATATGATGGCAGTTTGCGAGACTTCCAAGAAAGTTATCGTAGAAGTAAATAAAAATATGCCTCGCTGCTTAGGCGGATTCGAAAACAGCATCCACATTTCCGATGTTGATTTCATCGTAGAAGGTGAGAACCCGGCTATCGGTGAATTAGGTGGTGGCGGAGCTGCTACTGAAATCGATCAGGCAGTTGCAAAATTAATCGTAGATGAGATTCCAAATGGCGCATGTCTCCAGCTTGGTATCGGCGGAATGCCAAACGCTGTTGGTTCCATGATTGCAGAATCTGATTTGAAAGATTTAGGTGTACATACCGAAATGTACGTTGATGCATTCGTTGATATTGCAAGAGCAGGAAAAATCAATGGTTCCAAGAAAAACATCGACCGTTTCCGTCAGACCTATGGTTTTGGTGCAGGAACTCAGAAAATGTATGACTACTTAGACGAGAATCCGGAACTTATGAGTGCTCCGGTAAGTTATACCAATGATATCCGCTCCATTTCCGCACTGGATAACTTTATTTCCATTAACAATGCAGTAAATGTAGACCTCTTCGGTCAGGTAAATGCAGAGTCTGCAGGAATTAAGCACATCAGTGGTGCCGGCGGACAGTTAGACTTCGTTCTGGGTGCTTACCTTTCTAACGGTGGTAAGAGCTTCATCTGCTGTTCTTCTACCTTTACAACCAAGGATGGTCAGTTGAAATCCCGTATCCTTCCTACCTTAGATCCAGGATCTATCGTAACCGATACCCGTGCGAACATCCACTATCTGGTAACAGAGTATGGTAAAGTTAACTTAAAGGGACTTTCTACCTGGCAGAAATGTGAAGCAATTATCTCTGTAGCACATCCGGACTTCCGTGATGAATTAATTGCAGATGCAGAGAAAATGCATATCTGGAGAAGAAGCAATAAATAATCTAAAAAAATCCCATGGGATAATGATATGTACCCTCTTTACTGGACAACCAGTAAGGAGGGTGTTTTTATGCGTTATAGTTATGAGTTTAAACTGATGTGTGTTGAATTGTAT
>JBNMJI010000172.1:0-4308 GCA_050873725.1 Roseburia sp. | reverse complement strand
TGGGAGGAGCAATTGGAGAATTACAGATAGATGGCATGAGAATTGGTTCCGGAATGGGAACGAATATATCAGGCAGTTTTACCGGAGATAAGACGCAGCGTCACAGAGTGGCAATTGCCGCAGATTTTGGTTATGCGTTTGCTTCCATTCTGGTAAATGGAACAGCAATTTCATTGGGTGGAACGACAGACAATCTGGAATTTGAAGTGACTCCGGCAGATTCCTACCAGATAGAAGTGGTGCTGACTACCAACAGCAACCGTAATTATAATATCGTATGGGCACCGTCTCTTGCGGTAGCGCAACAGCATGGATTTGGAAATGACTGTGTCATTGAACATGGAAGTGTGGAAATTATCAGTGCGCAGTTAGAAGATGGAACGGTAGTAAATGCCGAAGAGCTGGCAAGCGGAAATATAGCAGATGCCTCCACAAGACTGGATGGTGACTTTGGCTATGCAGAATTTAAAGCAGGAACTAAAGTAACGATTAAGTTTACACCGGATTACGGCTATCAGTTATTAAGCGCATCCTTAAACGGTGGAAAGCTGACAGCAGTAGATTCCCAGGTAAGTACCTTTGTGTTGGATATGCCGGCAACAGATTTACACCTGAGTGCATTATTTACAAAGTCAGAGGATAAAGTAAGTACGGCAAGTACAAAGGTAGATGGTGCAGCCCTTGGAAATGCAGAAAATATTATCGGTTCCGGAAATCTTCAGTTAAATATTGCAGATATCAGTGGAGCAGAGCTGAATCAGATACAGAGTGGCATGCAGGCGCAGGCAGGAAATGGAGAGATTCAAAGCTATCTTTCTATGGACTTATTCCAGGTAGTAAATAAAGGAAATTCCAACGATGCCTGGGAAACCCAGTTGACGGATTTAAATGCAGAATTAAATGTAACCCTTCAGGTAAAAGACGAGATGAAGAACCAGCAGGGAACTTATTATGTGATTCGTGAGCATGATGGTGCTTATGAAAAACTTCCTGCAACTTATGATGCAGTAAATGGAACCATAACTTTTGCAACCAACAAATTCTCAGCATATGCGCTGGTCTTTGAAGCTGGAACTTCATCCGGCGGAACAACGCCGGGAAGCGAAACCACAGGAAACGGTGAAGCAGGAAATGGCACAGCAGAAAGTGGAACTGCAGGAAACGGCACGGCAGGAAATAGCAACGGCACAACAGGAAGCAGTGCGACAGGAAATAGCACAACCGGAAATGCCACTGCAGGAAACGCACCACAGCTCACGACTGTGAAAACAGGAGACATGACTCCGGTTGGCATCTGGTTTTTACTGGCACTGTGCAGTGGCGCAGGAGCAGTTTATCTTGGATGCAGAAAACGCATAAAAGATTGATGGAATATATTGGCAGACCACTCCTATATTGTTATAATAAAAAAGGTTCATGAAAATGTTATGCAAATTAGCAGGAGGGTTTAAAAATGAGATTTAATATTGAAGGCGAACCAATGCCGGTTGTAGTCTGTGAATTAGAGTCTGGCGAGATGATGATTACCGAAAAGGGAGCAATGTCCTGGATGTCTCCGAATATGCAGATGAATACTGTTGGCGGTGGAATCGGCAAAATGTTTGGCAGAATGGTCAGCGGAGAAAGCATGTTTGTAAATACATATACTGCCATGAATGGTCAGGGCACTATCGCATTTGCATCCAGCTTCCCTGGATGTATCCGTGCATTTGAGATTCAGCCGGGAGCAGATATCGTATGTCAGAAGACCGCATTCTTAGCATCTACTTCAGGAGTAGAATTATCCGTATTCTTCCAGAAGAGATTAGGTGCAGGCTTCTTCGGCGGTGAAGGATTTATCATGCAGAGACTTTCCGGACAGGGAATGGCATTCGTTGAGTTTGACGGCTATATCAAAGAGTATATGCTTCAGCCGGGACAGTCAATTATCGTAGACACCGGATATCTTGCAGCAATGGATTCTACCTGTTCCATCGACATTCAGACCGTACCTGGCCTTAAGAATATCATGTTTGGTGGAGAGGGTGTATTCAATACCGTTGTAACCGGACCGGGTCGTGTATTCTTACAGTCCATGCCAATCTCACAGATGGCAGGATGCCTTCGGCCATATCTTCCGAGTGGAAAATAAAAATTTTATAGTTTAAATGCAGGGACAGTAATTTTAATTACTGTCCCTTAGTTTATTACTGGGATTTTAAAACCTTATCTTGAGTGTAAGAAGGGTTAATGTTATATTATATATTATTAAAGAAAAACGTTTTAATTTACATGGGTAACGAGAAAAATCGCATGCTTGCATGCAGATTTGACGAGCACCGCAATAACTCGAGAAACTCGCAAAGCGTGTCTCTCGTAGTTGGGAAAGTAAAAGTAGTTATGAAAAGATGATTACAAAGCCTAGGTTATCAATAGAGGAACAAATTGAACATTTGAAAGTAAAAGGAGTGCTTTTCAAATAATCAGTGAGGATGGTTATCAGATCGTTCAGGATTATATAGATTCGTTAAGTGAACCTCAAAAAAGTATTTATCAAAGTGAAATAAAGGAAATATTATTGATAAATATGATGGAGAATATCCTACATGGGCTTTTATAGAAATTATACCTTTGGGCAGATTAGTATCGTTTTATGGATTTTGCGCCAATCGTTTTAATGATAAGGATATGCGGGACGATTTTTACAGATTATTAACTTGTAAAGAAATTCGAAATGCTTCTGCCCACAGTAATTGTATATTAAATGATCTTCGGGCAAGAACGGTGACACATTCTACAAATGCTGCAGTTACAAAAGAGTTGATGAATATATCTGGGATGAATGCCAAGTTCAGAAAGAATCGAATGAGTAATGTAAGAATTCAACAGATTGTTACGCTTTTTTATATGCATAAGATAATGGTTGAAAGTGATGGAATACGAAAACATGAAGGTAATGAACTTAAGAAGGTGCTACAACGGATGGACAAGAATTATAATTACTATGATACTAATTTTATGATTCGGGGAACATTGGATTTCCTAAAATTGGTGATTGACAGTTGGTTTATAATTGGGTAATATAGTATTACATAGAAAAAGTTAGACTTTTGCGGAGCGGCATTGTATAAAATATGATGTTAGCTCTGTTTTTCTTTGTGTTGATATTTTATATAAGTTATTTAAATATTCAGTACAATGCCCCAGTGTTCTTTGATGATATTTTTTAATAGAACACTGGGGCATTGTAAATAAAGTAGCAGAAAAGCTCTCGAAAATGTTATATGCAAAGATAATCCCGCTCTACAACTCCTCACGCTGGGCTGCCGGCAGGGTGAAGATAAATTCGGTGCCGACTCCTTCGGTACTGATGACATTGATATTTTCATCATGTGCCTGAATAATTTCTTTTACAATAGAGAGTCCAAGACCGGAGCCTTTCTTGTCCTTACCACGGGAAAGGTCTGTTTTGTAGAAACGTTCGAAGATTTTGTTCTGGCTGTCCTTTGGAATGCCGATACCGGTGTCCTTGACAGAGACAAATACTTTTTCGCTTTTCTTGGTGGTCTCAATGGTGATTTCGGAATCATGGTGGCTGAACTTGATGGCATTGTCAATCAGGTTATAAACCACCTGCTGAATCTTGCTCATATCGGCTTTTACATAAAGTGTCTTACCGGTAAGAATCAGGTGGAAGGAAATCCGTTTGGCTTTGCAGGTTCCCTCGAAGGTAAGACAGGTCATTTTAATTAACTGGTTAATGTCAAATTCGCTGACGTCTAACATCGTGCCGTGGCTGCCGTATTTGTTTAACTCCAGGAGACTCTGGGTAAGCTTGGATAAGCGGTCTGTCTCAAAAACGATGATATTTAAGTATTTCTCCTGCATCTCCGGTGGAATCGTTCCGTCTAACATGGCTTCCACATAACCTTTGATGGAAGTAAGCGGAGAACGGAAATCATGGGAGACATTGGAAATAAATTTACGTTGGTCATCCTCTAAGGTGTTCAGTTCATTTGCCATATAATTTAAGGAAGCGGCAAGGTAGCCGATTTCATCATTTTTATGTACCGGAATCTTATAGCTGAAATTGCCCTCTGCAAAAGCATCAGCACCCTTAATCATCTTGCGAATCGGAATGTAGACCTCGAAGCCAATGATAATCAGCAGCAGGGTTGCACAGATAAAAATCAGAAGCAGAGTCAGGTACATAATATTCAGTAAATGTGCATGATGGTGTGTGATTTCGGAAAGTGGCTGGTGAATCAGCACATATCCGCGCACCTTATAATTAATCGTAATGGGCGAAAATACCGTAAGATGCGTATC
>JBNMJI010000171.1:0-4403 GCA_050873725.1 Roseburia sp. | reverse complement strand
GCTATTAAGAGTATTGGAAGACCGGTAATTGATGCCATTGTGGAAGAGCGTAAAATCCGTGGACCATTTACTACGTTAAAGGATTTTATTACAAGACTTTCCGGAAGAGAAGTCAATAAACGGACAATAGAAAACTTTATCAAGGCGGGAGCCTTAGACGGACTGGAAGGAAACCGCCGTCAGAAAATGATGATATACGGCTCTCTTTTGGATGCACTGAATCAGGAAAAGAAGACTACAATGGCTGGTCAGATGACACTTTTTGATATTGCACCGGAAGAGGACAAGGCAGAGTATGAAATCAAGCTTCCGAATGTCGAAGAGTATGATAAAGAAGTGCTTCTTGGCTTCGAAAAAGAAGTGCTTGGCATATATATCAGCGGACATCCGTTGGAAGAATATATGGAGCGTTTAAAAAAGAATACCAATGCAGTTACCACAGACTTTGTGCTGGATGAAGAGACTGGCACACTTAAGGTGACAGATGGAGCAAAGGTGCGTATCGGAGGAATGATTACCGATAAAGTCATCAAGTACACCAAAAATAATAAGGCAATGGCATTTATTACTTTAGAAGATCTGGTGGGAACGGTGGAAATCATTATTTTCCCGAAGGATTATGAGCGTTATGCAAAATATCTTGAGAATGATGCAAAGGTATTTGTGGAAGGTCGTGTAACCGCAGAAGAAGACCGCAACGGCAAGCTGATTTGTGAGAAAATCATTTCCTTTGATGAAGTGAAGCGGGAGCTGTGGCTGCAGTTTCCAAGTAAGAGCGATTTCGAAGAAAAGGAAGGAGCTCTTTATGGAAAAATGATGGATGCCGATGGCTCAGAGCATGTCGTTATTTATCTTGCGGCAGAAAAACAGATGAAGCGTCTGCCGGAAAACAGAAATGTTGCAATTACCAGAGAACTTTTAGAAGAGCTTGAGCGTTTCTTAGGTAAAAACAATGTAAAAGTTGTAGAAAAGTCGTTGTAACCATTGCAAAACCACGGTTTAAGGATTAGAATAAAAACGATTGGATAAAAAACAAAGAGAAGTGTTTACATATAGGAGGTAACAGGGAATGTCAAAAGAAATTCAGACAATTGGTGTTTTAACCAGTGGCGGGGATGCTCCGGGCATGAACGCTGCTATCCGTGCAGTAGTAAGGGAAGCTATTGCAAAGGGAAAGAAAGTAAAAGGAATTAAGAGAGGTTATGCAGGTCTTTTGCAGGAAGAGATTATTGATATGGAAGCAAAAGATGTAGCAGATATCATCCAGAGAGGTGGAACGATTTTACAGACTGCACGTTGTCTGGAATTTGTAACACCGGAAGGACAGCAGAAGGGTGCTGAAATCTGTAGAAAACATGGCATCGATGGAATTATCGTAATCGGTGGAGATGGTTCCTTTAAGGGAGCACAGAAACTGGCAGCACTTGGAATCAATACCATTGGATTACCGGGAACCATTGACCTTGATATTTCCTGTACCGATTATACCATCGGTTTTGATACAGCAGTAAATACAGCAATGGAAGCCATTGATAAGGTACGTGATACTTCAACCTCCCATGAGCGTTGCTCCATCATAGAAGTAATGGGTAGAGGCGCAGGCTACATTGCACTGTGGTGTGGTATTGCCAATGGAGCAGAGGATATCCTGCTTCCGGAGAAATATGATTATGACGAGCAGAAGCTTGTAAATAATATTATTGAGAACAGAAAACGTGGAAAGCAGCACCATATTATCGTAAATGCAGAAGGCATTGGACATTCTGCAAGTATGGCAAAGAGAATTGAGGCTGCAACCGGAATTGAGACAAGAGCAACCATCTTAGGACATATGCAGCGTGGTGGAAGCCCGACCTGTAAAGACCGTGTTTATGCATCTACTATGGGATGTATTGCCGTAGATTTACTGTGCGAAGGCAAATCTAACCGTCTTGTAGCATATAAGAATGGTGAATTCGTAGATTATGATATTGATGAGGCACTGGCAATGACCAAATCCATTCCGGAATATCAGTATGAAATCTGTAGAAATCTTTCCAGATAGGATGTTATTATGATTACCAGTACAGCAAATCCACAGGTAAAAAATTTAATACAGTTAGTAAAAAAAGCCAAAGTTCGTAATGAACAGAGGCTTTTTGTTGTGGAAGGAATTCGCATGTTCCGGGAAATTCCGGAGGAATGGCTTGATAAAATTTATGTTTCTGAACATTTCATAGAAGAGGAATCCCATGTAAAAGCGTTGCAGGGAAAAAATTATGAAGTACTTGCCAATCATGTATTTGAAAGTGTGTCCGATACCAAAACACCACAGGGCATCCTTTGTCTTGTGAAAATGCCGGATTATACCTTAGAAGAGGTGTTGCCGAAGGAAAATGAAAAGGCGCATCTTCTGATTCTTGAAAGCATTCAGGATCCGGGCAATTTAGGCACGATGTTCCGGACTGGAGAAGGAGCCGGAATCAGCGGAATTATCATGAACCGCACCACCGTAGATGTCTTTAACCCACAGACCATCCGCTCCACTATGGGCAGTATCTTTCGTGTGCCATTTTTTGTGACGGAAAACCTGCAGAATACATTGATGCAGTTAAAGTCCCGGAAAATAAAGCTTTACAGCGCCCATTTGCAGGGCAGTGTTTCTTATGAGGAGCCGGATTATAAGGAGCCGACAGGCTTTTTAATTGGAAATGAAGGAAATGGATTATCGGATGAAATAGCCAAGATGGCAGATACCTATATCCGCATTCCAATGGCAGGAAAAGTAGAATCACTGAATGCAGCAATTGCGGCAACACTGCTGATGTATGAAGCAGCGCGCCAGAGGAGGTAAGGAATGTTCCGGTTATGGGCAAAAGAATTTAAAGACAATCATATGTTAAAGGATACCACCATCTGTGATGACTCCGGGGATACCAGAACTCATAAAGTGTTCCGGGCATTAGATGAGGTGTGCTATACCTTTGATTTGGGAAAACCAATCTGGTTAGACCGCAACGTGGATGAATTTAAGCGGCATGCGAAGACCAGATTTTATCAGGATAATTTTGTGGAAGAAATTGAATTTGATTTTTTGGAAATCCATGTGATAGAGGAAGACTAAGTAAGGAAAGAAGAAAAAGTGTCAGGAGGAAAGGAAATGGAAGGGCAGATGCGCCGTGATACAATCATTAAGATGCTGGGAAAGAAGGAAAAACCTTTGTCCGGA
The DNA here is from genome assembly GCA_050873725.1 of Roseburia sp. Taxonomy (GTDB): domain Bacteria; phylum Bacillota; class Clostridia; order Lachnospirales; family Lachnospiraceae; genus Roseburia_C. The sequence goes on along the minus strand of JBNMJI010000171.1, from coordinate 1,195 downwards.
ACGGAATTAGCAAAAAAATTGGGAGTCAGCCGTCAGGTGATTGTACAGGATATTGCATTGCTTCGTGCAGTAAATAAGAATATTTTAAGCACCAACAAAGGCTATGTGCTCTATGACCCTTCGGAAGAGACACAGAAAGCAAGAAGAACCATTGCAGTAAGCCACAGTGATGAGCAGACCCAGGATGAGCTTTATACCATCGTGGATTATGGCGGAAAAGTCTTAGATGTCGTAATCGAGCATGATATTTATGGACAGATAACGGTGGATTTGATTTTGAAGAGCCGTCAGGATGTGGATGAATTTATTGCAAAGGTTGCCAAAAGCAAGGCAAAGCCTCTTAAGACACTGACCGGAAATAAACACTTTCATACCGTGGAAGCAGATTCGGAACAATTACTTGATATCATAGAAGAAAAATTGAGGGAAAAAGACTACGCAAGATAACAGCTTGACTTTTTTTCTCGATATGGTAAACTACTCCTTGACTGACAAGACAACTGACAAGACAGTTAGAAAAAGTCAAGGAGGAAGAAAATGGAAAAGATAAAAGCGTTCTTAAAACGCAAAAATATTATTATCTCAGCAAAAAGATACGGCATTGATGCCTTAGGTGCAATGGCACAGGGGCTTTTTGCTTCTCTTTTAATTGGAACAATTATCAGTACAATTGGTGAGCAGGCTGGCATCCAGCTTCTGGTGGATATCGGTGGATATGCCAAAGCAGCAACCGGCCCGGCAATGGCAATCTCCATTGGTTTTGCATTGCAGTGTCCGCCACTGGTACTTTTCTCACTGGCAGCCGTCGGTGTAGCCGCAAATACGCTGGGTGGAGCAGGCGGTCCGCTGGCAGTATTGATTGTAACCATCTTTGCAGCAGAATTCGGTAAAGCAGTATCCAAAGAAACCAAAATTGATATTATCGTCACTCCGTTTGTAACCATTTTCATAGGAGCAGGTTTATCCATCTGGTGGGCACCGGCAATCGGAGCCGCAGCCAGCGCAGTAGGAAATGCCATTATGTGGGCAACCGAATTACAGCCATTCTTTATGGGAATTTTAGTATCTGTAATTGTCGGTATCGCATTGACGCTGCCAATCAGCAGTGCTGCCATCTGTGCCGCTTTGGGACTGACCGGACTGGCAGGAGGAGCTGCAGTGGCAGGATGCTGTGCCAACATGGTAGGCTTTGCTG
>JBNMJI010000170.1:0-4506 GCA_050873725.1 Roseburia sp. | reverse complement strand
GTGCCGTAGATATGACCAAAGATGAAATCAAAGCAATCGAAGAAGCATATGCTAAGACAGAGACTCCTGTTGTTTCTAACAACAGTGCACACAGATGGACACCGGATGTTCCTATGGTAGTACCTGAAATCAATCCGGAACATATGAAAGTAATCGAATTCCAGCGCAAGAGACTGGGAACCAAGAGAGGATTCGTTGCAGTAAAACCAAACTGCTCCATCCAGAGTTATGCTCCTGTTCTTACCGCATGGAAAGAGTTTGAACCATATGAAGTAGTAGCAACTACCTATCAGGCAATTTCCGGTGCCGGAAAAACCTTTAAGGACTGGCCGGAAATGGTTGGAAACATTATCCCATACATCGGTGGTGAGGAAGAAAAATCCGAAAAAGAGCCACTTCGTATCTGGGGTGAAATCAAAGATGGTGTTATCGTACCTGCTACATCACCGGTTATTACCTGCCAGTGTATCCGTGTTCCGGTATTAAACGGACATACAGCAGCTGTATTTGTTAAGTTCAAAAAGAACCCTACAAAAGAGCAGTTAATCGAAAAATTAGTAAACTTCAAGGGTGTTCCACAGGAATTAAATCTTCCAAGCGCACCAAAGCAGTTTATCCAGTACTTAGAAGAAGACAACAGACCACAGGTTTCTATGGATGTTAATTATGAGAATGGTATGGGAATCAGCGTTGGACGTCTTCGTGAGGATACCGTATACGATTGGAAATTCGTAGGATTATCCCACAATACAGTACGTGGTGCTGCAGGTGGAGCTGTTCTTTGTGCAGAGCTTTTAAAAGCACAGGGTTATATTACCGCAAAATAAGTAGCAAAATAAGTAAAAAAAATGAAAGCAGAAAAGTCATACTGCAGGAATGCGGTATGACTTTTTTATCGCTTTGACGTTGATAGAAAAATTAAAATGTGATATTATTTTCATTAGAGTGACTTCTTAAAATTAGAAATTTGGGAGGATATTACCAATGATGATTCAGACATCCGAATTAAAGAAATTAGAAGAGGTATATGGACAGTCCGGCAATCAGATTGTTCTTTTATATGGAAGAGATAACTGCCAGAAAGAGCAGTTAATAAAAGAATTTTGCAAGGAGAAAAAGTTTTTCTACTATCGTGCCAGACAGGCATCCGAAAGAGAGCAGGTTTTACAGATGGGGCAGGAAGTGGAAGCAAAATACGGGATTCGTCTGACACGCTATAGTTATGATGAATTTTTTAACCGCATTAAGAGTGGAGACCCGACCAAGCTTGTGGTTGTCATTGATGAATTCCAGTATATTGCCAGAAAAGATGTTGGTTTTATGAACAGCATTCTGAAACTGAAAGCAAAGAAATTATATCCGGGTCCGGTTATGATTATTCTCACCAGTTCTTCTTTGGTCTGGGTGGAAGAGGACTGCAAAGAAAAATATGGTGAATACTTAAAGAAGGTAGATGCAACTATCCGTATGGAGGATGCGACATTCCTTGATGTGGTTCGACATTTCCCGGAGTATGGAACCAGTCAGGCAGTGCAGGTCTATGGAATTATTGGCGGTGTACCGGGCTACCTTGCACGCTGGGATTCCAAAAAGAGTATTAAGGAGAATGTCTGCCGGCACATTTTATCTCCGGAGGGCTTTTTGTTCCATGAGGCAGAAAATTATATCAGCATTGAATTAAGAGAACTTGCTGTGTATAATACAATACTTGCAGCATTAGCAGCTGGAAATAATAAGCTGAATGACCTCTTTTTAAAAACAGGCTTTTCCAGAGCAAAAATCAGTGTCTATATGAAGAATCTGATGGCATTTGATGTGGTAGAAAAGGTGGTTTCCTTTGATACCGGCGGCTGGGAAAATACGAAAAAGGGTGTTTACCGCATTGCCAATACTTATGTGAATTTCTGGTTCCGCTTTGTCTATCCGCATTTATCGGATTTATATATGATGGCACCGGAAGAATTTTATGATGCTTATATTGAAAAAGACTTAGATGATTATATGAACCGCTATTTTGTCAAGGTTTGCCGGGAATATCTGATATTATTAAATCGTATTGGTAAACTTCCGATTGACATTCACCGGATTGGAACCTGGGTCGGAAAGAAGGGCAATATTGATATTGTTGCCCAGAACAGTGTGCGTGAAAGCATTGTCGGAATCTGCAACTGGTCAGAGCCCTATATGACACGCTCGGCTGGCGAGGCATTGCTTGACAATCTGAAACAGGCAAAAATTTCCGCAAAATATCTTTATATGTTTTCCGCACAGGAATTTGCAGAGGATTTAAAACAGATGGCGGAAGAAGATAAAAGATTTGTCCTGATCGATATGAAGGAATTATAAAGTGCCGGAAAAGTCAAAAATGATAGTAAAGTCAAAATGATAGTAAAGTCAAAATGATAGTAAAGTCAAATGATTGTAAAAGTCAGAATAGTAGAAAAGGCACAGAAATTGGAGGAAATAACGGTTGGGTAAGTCGTTAATTATCACGGAGAAACCAAGTGTTGCGAGGGAGTTTGCGCGAATTCTTGGTGTATCCGGCAGAAATGATGGATATATCGAAGACAACAACTATGCTATTACCTGGTGCGTGGGTCATCTGGTGGAAATGGTATATCCGGAAGAATATGATATAAAATATAAGAAGTGGAAGTTAGAAGACCTTCCATTTCTTCCGAAAGATTACAAATATAATGTTATACCATCCGTAAGCAAACAGTATAACATCGTACATAAGCTCTTGCACCGGGAAGATATTGATACTGTTTACTGGGCAGGCGATGCCGGAAAAGAAGGACAGACCATTGAAGAGAATATCCGGCGGTTCGGCGGCGTACGTGAAGGTATGAAAGAGCTGCGGGTATGGATAGATTCACAGACGGAGGAAGAAATTAAAAGAGGAATTGCAGAAGCAAAACCAATGTCGGATTATGATAATCTTGCTAATTCCGGTATCATGCGAACCATTGAAGACTATGCCATGGGAATTAATTTTTCTCGTGTCATGTCTGTAAAATACGGAAATCTCTTAAATGATGCTGCAGGAACCAAGTCTTATACTGCAATTGCAGTTGGTCGTGTGATGACCTGTGTCCTTGGCATGGTTGTAATCCGGGAGAGGGAAATCCGTAATTTCGTAGAGACACCATTTTACCGGGTGGTGGGAAATTTCTTTGATGCAGAGATAGAAGGAGAGTGGAAAGCAGTAGAGGGTTCTGCTTATTATGCTTCCCCATTACTCTATAAAGAGAATGGTTTCAAAGAAAAAACACATGCAGAAAAATTAATTGAAGATTTAACTAATAAAACGGCGATTGTAAAAACAGTAGATAAAGGAATTTCTAAGAAACGTGCACCGCTTTTATTTAATCTGGCGGAGCTTCAGGCAGAGTGTTCAAAACGATTTAAAATCAGTCCGGATGAGACACTGCAGGTAGCACAGGATTTGTATGAAAGAAAACTGACTACTTATCCGAGAACAGATGCCAGAGTGTTGTCATCCGCTGTTGCGAAAGAAATCAGCAAGAATATCAGGGGACTCCGTTCCTTTGAGCCGGTTGCTCCTTTTGTACAAAATATTATGGAGCATGGTTTATATAAGAATATCGGAAAGAGCAGTTATACCGATGACAGCAAGATTACAGACCATTATGCTATTATTCCCACCGGACAGATCAATGAATATAAGTCACTGACGGAATTGCAGAAGCGGGTCTATGAACTGATTGTGCGGCGTTTTTTAAGTATTTTCTATCCACCGGCACAATATCAGACCGTAAAGCTGACCATCGGAATTGAAAAGGAATCTTTCTTTGCCGGAGCAAAAGTATTGAAGGTTCCCGGGTATCTTGAAATTGCCGGAAGACCAGATGCTAAAGAAAAACGGGAAAAGGAAGATGGAGACGGAGAAGAAAACAGTCCGAAGAACAGTGCTGCTTTACTAAAGCTTGCGGATAGTCTCAAAGAGGGAGATGCCGCAGAAGTAAAAGAATTTCTGGTAAAAGAGGGAAAGACTTCGCCGCCAAAGCGTTATACTTCAGGTTCCATGGTGCTTGCCATGGAAAATGCAGGACAGTTAATCGAGGAAGAAGAATTAAGAGAGCAGATTAAAGGTTCCGGAATCGGAACATCTGCAACCCGGGCAGAAATCATCAAGAAGCTGGTGCGTATCGGCTACCTTGCATTGAATAAGAAGACACAGGTACTGACACCGGAAGCCTTAGGCGAAATGGTTTATGAAGTGGTGAATATGACAGTCCCGGCGCTTTTGAATCCGAAGATGACTGCTTCCTGGGAAAAGGGCTTGGATGGCATTACCCAGGGAACTGTTCCGATGGAAGATTACCGGGAAAAGTTAGAAGAATTTATCCGGAAAGAAACGGTTTCCATGATAAATGAAAATCTTACCAGTCAGATTGCCGGGCAGATCCGGCCATTAGCTGGCAGCAATGCCAAAGATATGAAGGCAAAGGTTAAAATCGGAGCAACCTGTCCGGTCTGTGG
>JBNMJI010000169.1:0-4539 GCA_050873725.1 Roseburia sp. | reverse complement strand
CATAAAGGATTTCCACATTCAGACTTCCTTCCACTTTAAGACCATCTGCCTGTGGCTCTACATGATCAATAAATGCCATTCCTTCGCAGGAACAAATCTGCAGGATATTTTCCTGATTCTTCTTTAAATTCATGCGGTCCGTTACACGGCATTTTGCATAATTTTTTGCAAGCAGCCGGCTCATGGCAACTTCTTCATAGGTTGGTTCCATCTCTTCCTGCAGCGAATATACATCCTCTACCACATCCGCCTCTGTCTCTTTCCAGATACAGATATCTAATTCTAATGTCATATCCAGACTGATTTTCCGGTCTTCTCCATCATAATCCGGTCTGACCTCTACTTCCACACTGGCAGGTGTCACCTGAATCCGATAGATTTTCTCCTCACTGCATCCCTCGCAGGCAAGCTCTCCATTCAGTGGTATCGTCTCTTCTAACCACTCTAACCGGCGTTCTTCCCCCTGGGCATAATATAATAAAAACAATCTCACCTCTCCGGTAAGCTGGATTTTTTCTTCTCTTAATCGCGTTTCCACGCCCCGCAGCTGCACGCTCTTCCATAGAATCTGTTCTACATTTGGCTTGCTCTGTGGCAGTTCCATTTCCTGCTTTAACCGGAAATTATCTTTCTTGCAGGTCTCCAATTCCAGAATATTTCTCCGGTTCTGCAGAAGTTCCAATGGATACTCCATAGTTACTCCCGTAATCAGCTCTGTCTCTTTTCGCATCCGCATTTCCGCCTTCAGCATCACCAGTGCACGGACACTTAATTTTCTGGAATTAATAATCCCGATATTAATATCCTCCAGATCTGCTGTGACATCCACCGGGTCTAATTCATTTACTCCATCCATACTGATGGTTTCTTCAAACGGAATCTGTCCCCGCAGGCAGTCTAATTTATGTTCCTCCATATCACTGCGGTAGAGCACATGAAAGATAAGATTTCCTTTCACATAAATACGTCCTTCTTTTACCTGTATCTCATCAAAGCGGATTTCACCCTTTTCTTTCAGTACTTTTACAATATCCGGCCGGTAATCCGGCAGATTGTAATCGTCATCCAGAGTAATCTGGCTCATGGCACTGCCTTTTTCATAATTCATATGTATGTTCTGTTTCTTTATTTCCACTAAAAAAGTCCCCTTCCTGAATGTTATTTCATTTTATTCAGGAAAAAGGGACTTTATTCTTCTAACATAATTTCATTCGGATATCTCTTGTGATGATATCTGTATAACTGAAAGATAATAACTGTGGCGGATTGCCTTCTCTTTCATCATCTACAAGAATCGTGAATACACTCGGATAAGCATTCTGTATTACACCACGCTGTACATCTACTTTATTACGACCTCTGTCCAGTTGAATCATTACACTGCTACCGCACTGCTGATGCACGGATGCCCGGACTCTGTTAATATCTGCTCTCTGCATATACCAGTTCCTCCTTTTTTATCCACGTCCTTTAGTATATCACCGTGCTAAAATGCTGTCAAAGGGAAAAAAGTACCATTTTTTCACTCAAACACCACGTTCTTGTCACAATTTGTCACCTCAACCACAATATATGGGAAACTTGGTGCCTTTGCCACCGTCTCATTCTCCCCCGGACCAATCAGCGTTGTGACAAAACAGAGGGCATTCTGGGTCAGATAAACATCTTTTACGGAAATGCTGTAACCTCCCGTTTCCTTCTCTCCATAACCCCTTGCAATATACAGTTTTCCATTATCTTCATAGGTCAGCTTGAAATCCATTTCCTTTCGTTCTTCAATTTCCTGCTTTAATTCTTCCGGCACCGCTTCCTCTTCTAATACCGTAAATTCCACATCTTCTATCTTACTGCCATTGGTATCTTCGATACCGCAGCCTGCCGCTGCCAGTCCAAGCCATGTCACCGAAAGCAGACAGATGATACATAGAACAGTTTTCCCTATCCACCTATGTTCTGCTTTCTTTGCTTCTACTGTTTTCCTTTCTGCTTTATTCTTTGCTTTCACTTTCTTCTCCCTGTTTTTATTCTTTTTCATTCTATTCCAAAATCCGGATTATCATGTTGTAATTCTTAAGTTTTACCGCTATAATAGGGAAAGAAATGAGTATTTTATCATGAAATTTTTATCCAGAAAGGAATTCTATCTCTATGATACGAGCAATTCTTGCACTTTTATTTGCTGTTCTTTACCTGATTCTTGGTATTCCAGTTCTCTTTGTAGAATGGATTATCCGTAAATGTAACCGCCGTGCCGCCGATATCAGCAGCCTTCGCATGGTGCAGTGGGCATTTCGTGTGATTATGTTTATCTGTGGCGTTAAGCTCACCGTAATTGGGGAAGAAAATGTTCCAAAAGATATTCCGGTTCTTTATATCGGAAATCACAGAAGTTATTTTGACATTATTATTACTTATTCCAGATGTCCGAGACTCACCGGCTACATTGCCAAAGACACCATGGGAAAAGTTCCTCTTTTAAATATCTGGATGAAGCGGCTCTACTGCCTCTTCTTAGACCGTACCGATATGAAGAAGGGCTTAAAAACCATCCTGACCGGTATTGACCAGATTAAAGCCGGTATTTCCATGTGCATCTTCCCGGAAGGTACCAGAAATAAGACCGAAGAAGAAATGCTTCCTTTTAAAGCCGGAAGCTTAAAGCTCTCCGAGAAAACCGGATGTCCGATTGTCCCTATGGCAATCACCAATTCAGCAGATATTCTGGAAAACCATTTTCCAAAGGTAAAACCTACCCATGTTATCTTACAGTATGGTGCTCCGATTTACTTAGACCAGCTTTCTGCCGATGACCGCAAACATCTTGCCACCTATACCCAGAATACGGTGCATGAGCTGCTGGCAGACAATCAGAAATATCTTTAAACCGCAAATATTTATAAGGCTCCTCGCAGATGCATGACAAAAGGATGCCTGACAACAGCAAAAAGAAGCCGTAGCTTTGAAGACACTATACTTCAAAGTTACAGCTTCTTTTTCTTATCTCTATACCTGATATCTCATCCAGATTGCATCACTTGCAAATCGTTTTACATCCATCAATTTAAGAGGTATCACTTTATGATTTTTATCCAGTCCGTCAAATACCGGTGGCATACCGCCTCTTCCATCGATTCCGGCTCCCATCAGGATACTGATTTCATCCAGAAGTCCGGCTTCTAAGAATGCAGTATTTATCTTTGGTCCGCCAACAATACCCATTCTTTCTACCTGAAATTCTGTTGCCAGAATTTCTGCAGCCCGGATCAGATCAATGCGTTCTTTTCCACATGCTATCCAGGAAATGTTACGGCTGTCTAAGTACTCTAAATATTCTTTCGTTACATTTTCACTGGTGATAATAAGATAAGGTTTTTCCATTCCGGAAGCATCCGGCCAGAGCAGTTTTCCTTTTGTATCTACGATTACTTCATAGCCTGCTGCCACTGCCTTTTTCGAGAAGCCTTCCTGTCCATATGCCTCATCATTCTTTGCTTTAAATTCTCCCGGCTCTGCCATTTCAAGTTCTGCTGTTACTCTTCCGCTGACAGTTGTCGGAACATTGATTTCTTCTAAAGTCTGATAATAATCATCTACACCACGTAACTGTGATGTCATGGCACAGTCAATTCTTCCATCTATGGATGTCATCATATGACAGATTATATATGGTTTTTTCATTATATTTCACCTTTCACTTTTTATAATTTTCCACCGTATACCGGGAATCCGCTGCTTGCTCCATAATTTTCAATATGTTTGATATTCTTAAGGATTTCCATATCCGCTGCTTCAATTTCAAAACCCACCTCTGCATTGGTCTTCATATGCTCCGGATTTGCTGTCTTTGGAAGTGCAATTGCACCTAACTGTAAGGTATAACGAATGCAAAGCTGCGGAACAGATACGTTGTATTTGTCTGCGATTTTCTTAATTTCCGGCTGATTTAAAATCTCTCCGTGGGCAATCGGTGAATATGCTTCTACTGCGATTCCATTTTTCTGGCAATACTCCACCAGTTCAACCGGTGTGTTGCTGATATGAAGAAGAATCTGATTTACCATTGGCTTGATTTCAGCGGTTTCTAAAAGGCTTTCGATGTCAGCTATCTGGAAATTAGATACACCAATCGCTTTTAATTTTCCAGCTTTATAAGCATCCTCTAATGCTCTCCATGCCTCTCTGTTTCCTTCTACATAACGGTCTTCACTCTGATTGACCTTTACCCATGGCTGTGGTGAATGAATAATCATCATATCAAGATAATCCAGTCCCATTTTCTCTAAGGTCTCATTGATGCCAGCCATTGCATCTTCGTAAGTCTTATGCTCTGCTGCTACTTTGGATACCACAAAGAGTTCTTCTCTTGGAATGCCACAGGTTCTTACTCCCTCGCCTACACCACGCTCATAAGCATATTGTCAAGTGTAGGTGTCAGATTTTATATTCAAAATAGAAAAAAGCTGCTACTCCCTAAAGAATAACAGCCATTCTTACAATATCAGCCTTTTGGAATTTGACCATCGACATACAGAATGTGAT
>JBNMJI010000168.1:0-4545 GCA_050873725.1 Roseburia sp. | reverse complement strand
ATGTAAACCACTTGTTAGAATCCATGAAGAATAAGAAAATCAAGGGCTAATATTCCTGTACCGGTGGCTTCTTACAGGTACTTGGCGACCTGCCGACCAGTGCTGTCACAACTCCTTACGGATGCCCGGCATCAAAAAAGACCTCATTCTCAAAATTGAGAACGAGGTCTTTACTATATCATTATTATTTCTGAAAGAAAAATGACTGATGTCTTTTCAGATTCAATTCACGATAATTCATAATCTGCTCGGTACTTCCAATAAATAACATACCATCTTTTGCCATGGCATCATAGAACTTACGATAGATTTCGTCTTTTGCTTCTTCTGTAAAATAGATAACTACATTTCTGCAGACAATCAGATGACAGCCTGTCGGATATGCATCCCGAAGAAGATTATGTTCACGAAATTCTACATGCTTTTTGATTTCATCGGAAATCTTATAGGATTTTCCTACCTGCGTAAAATATTTACGCTTCAAATCATCCGGTACAGACTCAATGCTCTTTTCATTGTAAAGTCCAACCCTGGCTTTCTCAAGCACCTGCTTATCAATATCGGTAGCAATAATATGTATCTGGTTCAACGGAACATGCTTCGATAATGCCATTACAAGGGAGTAAGGCTCATCACCGGTAGAACATGCTGCACTCCAGATTTTCAAATTGTTACCAAACTGTTTGATAAGTGCCGGGAAAACTTCCTCATCCAAAAACTTCCACTGCTCCGGATTCCGATAGAATTCCGAAACATTAATGGTCAGGAAATTAATGAACTGGTCAAACTTATCCTTATCATTATGAAGCAGACGCACATAATCATCATAGGATTGAACCTTATTTTTCACCAAAAGGCTGTCAATCCTACGACGCATCTGTTTCTCTTTGTAAGCATTTAAATCAATCGTGGTCATTGCATATATATCTTTTTTAAACTTTTCATAGCCTTCAAACATATATGCTACCTCCTACCTTCTTATTCTTCTGTAGGAACTTCTTCACTGTATACTTCTTCTGTATCAGCATCCTCTTCTGGAAGAAGTGCTTTCATACTTAAGCTGATTTTCTTGTCTTCTTCATTGAAATCAACTACTTTTGCTTCTACTTCCTGACCAACTTTTAATACATCAGAAGGTTTCTCAACATGCTCTTTGGAAATCTGGGATACATGAAGTAATGCATCTACTCCAGGAGCTAATTCTACAAATGCACCAAAGTCTGTCATTCTTGCAACAACACCTGTTACAACATTACCTACTGCATATTTCTCTGCAGCATTGTTCCAAGGATTCTCATCCTCAAATTTCATGCTCAGTGCAATCTTATTCTCGTTGATATCTTTGATGAATACTTTTACAGTATCGCCAACTTTGAATACTTTCTTAGGGCTTTCAACACGTCCCCAGGACATTTCAGAAATATGTAACAGTCCGTCTGCTCCACCAAGGTCGATGAATGCACCAAAGTCTGTTACGTTCTTTACTGTACCTTCTACAACATCACCAACATGGATTCTCTCCATGAGTTCTTTCTGTTTCTCAGCCTTCTCTGCTACTAAAAGCTGTTTTCTGTCACCAATGATTCTTCTCTTTCTTGGGTTGAACTCAGTGATTACAAATGAAATTTCCTGTCCTTCATACTTAGATAAATCTTTCTCATAAGTATCTGATACAAGGCTTGCAGGAATAAATACTCTTGCTTCGTCAACTACAACACTTAATCCACCGGATAATACCTGTGTAACTTTTGCTGTAAGTACTTCCTGGTTGTTGAATGCTTCCTCTAAACGTTTGCTTCCTTTTTCTGCTGCAAGACGTTTGTAAGTAAGAAGTACCTGTCCTTCTCCATCATTTACCTTTAAAACTTTGGCTTCCATAGTGTCACCTACGGATACAACGGTGGTCAGGTCTACATTTGCTTCGTTGGTATATTCATTACGTGTAATAATTCCGTCTGACTTATATCCAATATTAAGGATGATCTCATCTGGCTTAACACCGATAACGACGCCTTCGACTACCTCTCCATTTCTTATTGTTTTAAAAGATTCTTCCAACATTTGTTCAAAACTCATTTCTGACATTATTTTGAACCTCCTCAATAATTTTATTTGGGGTAGATGCCCCTGCGGTAATACCTACGTTATCAATGGTCCGAAGCACTGCCGGATCCAAATCATCTATGGTTTGTATATAGTAAGTATTTGCACATTCATTTTTACATATTTCAAATAACTTCTGTGTGTTGGAACTGCTCTTCCCCCCAATCACAATCATTGCCTCAACTTCTTTTGCCAAAGCTCTCGACTGGGTCTGCCGTTCTTCCGTTGCATTACAGATTGTATTTAAAACAATTATATCATAACCTTTTTTATTTATAATTTCAACTAATTCTTGAAATTTATTGTAGTTAAATGTCGTTTGTGATACGATACAAACCTTTTTTCCCGGTGAAACATGGAAATTTTCTGCTTCTTCCTTCGTTCCGATGACGGTAATTTCCTCTTCTTTTCCCCATCCGCGGATTCCTTCCACCTCTGGATGGCTGGCATTTCCGATGATTACAACATGATAACCGGCATCTCCATATTCCCGCACATGGCGGTGAATCTTCTTTACAAAAGGACAGGTGGCATCTACGATATGATAACCGGCGCCTTCCAACTGCTGATATATTTTCTCACCAACACCATGGGAACGGATGACAACGGTTCCTTTTTCTGATTTTTCGATTTCAGAAATATCATGGATTACGGTTACGCCCTTTGCCTCTAAATCCTTTACCACTTCTTCATTATGGATAATCGGTCCGTAAGTATAAATCGGCTCTTTTGTTCCATCCTTTGTTTCATCTTTTGTTTCAAGCTGTGCATAGACCATATCCACTGCCCGCTTTACTCCAAAGCAGAAGCCTGCACTTTTTGCAACTCTGACATTTTTCATATTAACATTTTTCCCTGTAAATATTTTTGATGGTTTCTACCACTTCTTCAATTCCCATATCCGAAGAATCTACAAGAATGGCATCCTCTGCCTGCTTTAATGGGGAAATCTCCCGGTGCATATCCTGATAGTCACGGTCTGCAATATCTTTTTTTATTACTTCCAAGTCACAGGCAACACCTTTTTCCTGTAATTCCTGATATCTTCTCTCAGCTCTTGTCTCAACACTTGCAGTAAGGTAAATCTTTACCTGGGCATTTGGCAGCACACAAGTTCCGATATCCCTTCCATCCATGATAACATCTTTATCTGCTGCAAGCTTCTGCTGTAATTCAACCAGTTTTTTGCGGACATCCTTATAAACGCTGGTGGCAGATGCCATTTTTCCGACTTCTTCTTTTCTGATTTCTTTGCTGACATTCTCACCGTTTAAAAGCACCTGCTGTTCTCCATTTTCATAAGAAATCGATACTTCCACGGTTTTGCAGGCATCTGAAATTGCCGCCTCATCTTCTTTGGCAATGCCATTTCTCATAAAATACAATGCCATACTCCGATACATGGCTCCTGTATCTACATATATAAAAGAAAGTTCCTTTGCAAGCTGTTTTGCTATGGTGCTTTTTCCGGCTCCTGCCGGTCCGTCGATTGCTATATTAAAACTCATTTTTTATCCTCCAATTTTTCTACTACTTCTGCTTTTACTTTCCTGCTGTTTTCTGCAATTCGTTATTTTCTTTATTCGTTTCCAACGCTGCTTCCTGCCAGATAACCGGTAGACCAGGCAATCTGCAGATTAAAGCCTCCGGTAAACGCATCTAAATCCAGTACCTCTCCGGCAAAATAAAGATGTTTTACTAATTTTGATTCCATGGTCGATGGATTTACCTCTTTTACGGAGACACCGCCCTTTGTAATAATGGCTTCCGAAAAGCCCCGCAAGCCGGTCAGTGTAACCGGAAATTTCTTTGTCAGTTCCACCAGTCGCTGCCGCTCTTCTTTGGTTACTTCATTGACACGCTTTTCCTGTGGAATCTTAGCAAGCCGTAAAATAATCGGCAGAAATTTAGACGGATATAATTTTTCAATTCCATGAATCACCTGACGGTTTTTGGCTTCTTCAAAATCCCTTAAAATCCTGTGGTCTAACTGTTCTTCCGAAAGTGCCGGTTTCCAGTCAATATATAATTGCAGCGGCTGTTTTCTTACTGCATCATTTACCCCGCTGCTGGCACTTAACATCAGAGGACCGCTTACACCAAAATGGGTAAATAACATTTCTCCAAAAGCTTCATACAAAAGCTTTTTCCCCTGATAAATACTTGCCCTTACATTTTTCAGGGACAAGCCCTGCAATTCTTTGACGTATTCCTCTTCTGCGGTAAATGGCACAAGGGATGGACTGCAGGTTTTAATGGTATGTCCGCAGGCTTCTGCGAAACGATAGCCATCTCCGGTAGAGCCAGTGGATGCATAAGAACAGCCTCCTGTTGCAATAATTACCGCATCTGCGGTCATTTTCTTCCCCTCTGTGGTAACTACTCCATGAACGCAGGCATCTGATACCATAAGCTTTTCTACCGTTGTATGATACATGATTT
>JBNMJI010000167.1:0-4621 GCA_050873725.1 Roseburia sp. | reverse complement strand
TATATAATCTATATTATATCAAAGCCGGAAAGAGCTGCCACCGGCAGCTTTTTCTGGACGCTTTTTTCTGGATGCCTGGCGACAAAGAAGAGGAAGGGGCTTACGCCTCTTCCTCTTCTTCTGTATCTTTTGCCCATCCAAAGGCATATTTTACTGCCTTCTTCCAGCCTTTCATTTTCTTCTGCCTCTCTTCTTCTTCCATCTGTGGGTGGAATACACGCTCTATCTGCTGGTTCTTTATCACATCTTCCTTGGTCTTCCAGTAACCTACCGCAAGTCCTGCCAGATACGCTGCACCTTTCGCTGTTGTCTCTACGCATGCCGGACGATTAACCGGAGCATGTATCATATCCGCCTGGAACTGCATCAGAAAATTATTGGCACTGGCTCCGCCATCTACATTTAGGGAACGGATTTCGATTCCGGCATCCGCTTCCATGGCAGAGATAACGCCTTCCACCTGATAGGCAATGGATTCCAAAGTTGCCCGGATGATATGATTCTTATTGGTTCCTCTGGTAATTCCCACAATCGTTCCTCTCGCATACTGATCCCAATATGGTGCCCCCAGTCCGGTAAATGCCGGAACCACATAACAGCCATGGGTTCCTTTTACTTTGGTTGCCATATACTCTGAATCCGATGCCGAATCAATGAGACGCATGCCATCACGCAGCCACTGGATTGCCGCACCGGCTACAAAGATGGAGCCTTCCAACGCATAATTTACTTTGCCATCCAACCCCCATGCAATGGTGGTGACCAGTCCATTTTCTGAAAATACCGGACGTTCTCCCGTATTCATCAAAAGGAAACAGCCTGTACCATATGTATTCTTGGCTTCTCCTTCCGAAAAACAGGTCTGTCCGAATAAAGCTGCCTGCTGATCTCCTGCTGCACCGGCAATCGGAATTGCACTTCCGAAATATGCCGGGTCTGTATAACCATAAACACAGCTTGACGGCATCGGCTTTGGCAGCATGCTCTCCGGAATATCAAGTTCTGCCAGAATGTCTTTATCCCAGGTTAATGTGTTTATATTAAAAAGCATGGTTCTTGACGCATTGGAATAATCTGTTACATGTGCTTCCCCTTTGGTCAGTTTCCAGATCAGCCAGGTCTCTACCGTTCCAAAGAGCAGCTTTCCTTCTTCCGCTAATTTCCTTGCGTCCTTTACATTATCTAAAATCCACTTAATCTTCGTTGCCGAAAAATAGGCATCAATAATCAATCCTGTTTTCTTACGATAGGAATCTTCTAAGCCCTTTTTCTTTAGTGCATCTGCAATATCAGAGGTTCTGCGGCATTGCCAGACTATCGCATTGTAAATCGGTTCCCCGGTCTCTTTGTTCCATACAATTGCCGTCTCTCTCTGATTGGTAATTCCAATGGCTGCAATATCTGCTGCCGTAGCTCCAATCTTAGACATCGCCTCTACTGCTACCCCAAGCTGTGTTGACCATATCTCATTGGCATCATGTTCTACCCATCCCGGATTCGGGAACATCTGTCGGAATTCTTTCTGTGCCATACTGCAGATTTCACCGGCTTCATTAAAGAGAATACACCGGTTACTGGTGGTTCCGGCGTCCAGCGCCATAATAAATTTTGACATAAAAATACCCTCCTGAAATTATATTTATACCCTTAGTACAATTATAATTTCCAGGAGGGTTTTTCGCAACTATTTTACACGAATCATCTGAAGAATATCAGCAAGTTTTGCTGCTTTCTCTTCATATGCTGCTTCTGTCATTTCTTCTGTTACAAATCCAAGTTCTCCGCTTACACCTTCTGCTGCAACGAACTCAACTGCTCCGAATGCATTCTTTACTGCTGCTTCGTCTGCTTTGGTACGAACAAAGAAACGGTTGGTTACCATCTTATAATCTGCAAGTGCTAATTTTTCCGGTCTCCATTCCATTGGAAGGTTGGTGTCTTTGAATTTTGCAATTTCGACCATATCAGCTACAACTGCGCTGGCAGTTGGAAGCTTTCCTGCTCCACTTCCATAGAACATTGCATCTCCTAATACATTACCATGCACAAAAATTGCATTGAATACATCATTTACCGGATACAGTGGATGCTCCTGTGGAAGCATACATGGAGATACCATTGCGCAATAGCTGTCTCCTACTTTACGGCTGGTTGCTAATAATTTAATGGCTTTGCCCATTGCTTTTGCATATTTGATATCTGTTGCACTGATTTTGGTAATTCCTTCGGTATGGATATCATTGAAATCTACCTGCTGTCCGCATACTAAAGATGTTAAAATTGCAATCTTACGGCATGCATCATATCCTTCTACATCTGCAGTCGGATCTTTTTCTGCATATCCTTTATCCTGTGCGTCCTTTAATACATCTGCGAATTCAGAACCTTCTACACTCATCTTGGTAAGCATATAGTTGGTAGTTCCGTTTAAAATACCGGTAATCTCTTCGATTACATCTGCGGTCAGGCAGGAATTTAACGGACGGATAATTGGAATACCGCCACCTACACTGGCTTCAAACAGGAAGTTCACATTTTTCTCTTTGGCAAGTGCAATCAGTTCTGCACCTTTCTCTGCTACTAATGCCTTATTTGAAGTTGTTACATGTTTTCCTGCCTCTAACATGGCACGGACAAAGGTATATGCCGGTTCTACACCGCCCATTGTCTCAACTACCATGCCAATCTCAGGGTCTTCTGCAATTACTTTGTAATCATGTACGATTTTATCCTGAATCGGGTCTCCCGGGAAATCCCGTAAATCCAAAACATATTTTACTTCGATTGCTTCGCCTGCACGTTTTGCAATGCTGTCATGATTGATGTTTAATACTTCTACTACTCCGGAACCAATTGTTCCATATCCCATTACTGCTGCTTTCATTGTTGTTTCACTCCCTGGCTAATATTTTCAGATAATGTATTCCATCCTGTCCTTCAATCTTATCTACCATCTGTGACAAATCTCCTGTCTCCGGCAGAATATCAATACTCAGTGTCAAGGATGCAATCCCGTTTACCGGTATGGACTGGTGGATGGTTAATATGTTGGCATGAAACTCTGCCACGATATTCAAAACGGTTGATAATAATCCCGGCGTATCATCCAGCTGGATTACCATCGTAATTGTTCTCCCCTTCGCATTGTCGTGAAATGGAAAAATATCATCTTTATATTTATAAAATGAACTCCGGCTGATATCTACCTGCTCGGTTGCTTCCTGTACGGATGTTACACGCCCGGATTCTAAAAGCCGTTTCGCTTCCACTACTTTCAGCAATACCTCTGGTACAGCCTTCTCTTTCAACACAAAATACTTCGTATTCTCTGCCATATTCCCCTCCGACTGTTTGTGGTACAAATACAACTGTTCTCACCAGAAAGATGATAGCACATATATACAGCCATTACAAGTAAATTTCTCTTTTTTATACAAAAGTACCCATATGGAACCTTTTTCGGATTCCATATGGGTAAATTGACGAATTTTTATATTTGTTTTCCTATTCGAAAGCTTTTAGAATTTACGGCTTCCGCCTCCGGTACTTCGTCCGCCTGCTCCGGTATGTACTGTCGTTCTGCCAGAACTGCTTCCGCCACCACCTGAAGATTCTCTCTGGATATGACGATGGGTTACTACCTGATTTACAAAGCGGTCAGTACGGTTGGTAAGATTTACATGGCTGTTCTTGTGGTAATCATATTTGTACTTATCAAAATGCAGACGATATTTTCCAATGGTAATTCCACAGAATGCGCCGCCAATGCCCAATGCTACCAGTACTGTAATCAGTATTTCAAACCAGGTCAGCGTATTCTTCTCGTAATAGTCATAGGTTCCGGTCTCTTCATTGTAATTATACTGACCAGAAGGTACGCCCTGTCCGTAATAATATTCTGCCTCATCAATCATTGCTTCCATGGCATCTGCATACTCTGCATCTCCCATATAATTGAAGCCTTCATCCAGAATACTTTCTACTCTTTCATCGGTATAATAGCGGTTTGCTTCCCCAAAATGAACTACCGCGATTTCACGGTTATCCATGTCAATGACAAAAGCAACACCGTCCATGCCGGTAGCATATTGATCAAAGGTATTCTCTCCATACTCCTGGGAAGTATACCCCTGCGCATCCTCTGTGGTAAATGCATAGATTTCCCAGCCGGTCTCACTGGTAAAATCACTGATTTTTTCACTGATGGAGTCTGCTTCACTCTGGGTAAAAAGCTCTGCGTCATCATAGACGAAGTCTGCCTTTGGCTCTGATGCCATAACAGGAACAGCAAATAGCATACTGCATAAAAGCAGTAACGGTACGATTATCTTTTTCTTTACCATATCAGCAGCCCTCCTAACAATCCAAGTACCAGCACTGCTGCTGATATGATTCCACTAACCAGAGTCAGTTTCTTATAATCTACCGGAAGTTCTCCACATACTTTTCCGGTCTGGCCATTCATGGAATAGTAATACATCTTGCCGTTATTGGCACGATAGGTAATGGTCCAGATTGGAAGAAGCACATAATTCCAGTTCTCACTGCCGCCTGAAAATCCGCAGTTATGTACCTTCACGCCGTCGTAGCCAGATACGCTTTCCCGTAAAAGCTTAGTTGC
>JBNMJI010000166.1:0-4623 GCA_050873725.1 Roseburia sp. | reverse complement strand
GATGATGGGCCAAGCTCCAATACGGCGGCGATTCTTGATACATTGGCACAGTATAATGTAAAAGCAACATTTTTCGTTGTGGGAAAAGAAGATGAAGAGTCCCAGGAAATGCATAAAAGAATTGTAAATGAGGGACACACACTGGGAATGCATTCCTATTCCCATAAATATAGTGTGATTTATGATTCGCTTGAAAATTTTGAAGGTGATTTTACCAAGATACAGAATTATCTTTATGATATAACGGGAGAGGATTGCCATTATTATCGTTTTCCGGGAGGAAGCAGCAATCAGGTCAGCAATACAGATATGAAAGAATTTATCAAATATCTGAATGAGCAGGATGTTACCTATTTTGACTGGAATGTAACCAGTGGTGATGCTACATCACAGGCATATACAGCGGACGAGCTGGTAGACCATGTGTTAGAAGATGTGGTAAAATATAAGACATCGGTTGTCCTGCTTCATGATGCCAATACAAAGGATACCACGGTGGAAGCCTTAGGCCCTATGATTGAGGCATTACAGGCACAGGGGGCAGAACTGCTTCCGATTACTGAGGATACAACTGTAATACAGCATATGAGTGCAGACAGTGTTCAATAGAGAAAATGGAGGTTTTTAAGAATGAGCTTTTTTAAAGATTTTAAAGAGGATTTATCACAGGCGGTAAATGAGTTGGTACCGGGTGAAGATGCAGCAGATGCAATGGAACAGGATAATGATGTAGTCGTAGTGAATACATTAGAAGATGAATTAGATGTTGAGTCTGAATTATCCAAATTAGACGGACTTTTAGAGAAGGTTACCAAAGATGCCAATACTCCGGTAGAGAAGACTGCACCGGTACAGGAAGTAAAGGCTGAGGCACCGGTTACAGAAACAAAAGAAGTAAAAGAAGAGAAAGAAGATTTACATATTCAGGAGGAAAGAAAAATGAGTGAGACAACAGCAAATGAAACCATGACAATGCCAGAGGAGACAGTAACACCGGTACAGCCGGCAGCTCCGATACATACCGCTCCGGTTCAGACATCAAATGAAGTTTCTGATGAAGTATCTGTAATCACAGAGGGAACATCTATTACCGGTAATATGGCATCTACAGGTTCTTTGGATATCCGCGGAAATATAAATGGTGATGTTCAGTGTAATGGTAAGCTGGTTGTTACCGGAACCATCAACGGAAATAGCAATTCTGCTGAATTCTTTGCTGATGCTGCAAAAGTAGAAGGTGAAGTAGTAAGTACAGGAACTGTTAAAATCGGACTTGGCTCTGTTATCATTGGAAATATCACAGCAAGCTCTGCAGTTATCGCAGGCGCAATCAAGGGTGATATCGATGTACAGGGACCTGTAGTTGTAGATACCTCTGCAGTTGTTATGGGTAATATCAAATCCCGTTCTGTTCAGATTAACAATGGTGCAGTTATCGAAGGTTTCTGTTCCCAGTGCTATGCTGATATTGATGTGGAAAGTCTTTTTGGAGAGAATAAATAATGAAGAGAGTATTTTTAAAATTAAGTGGAGAAGCACTTGCAGGAGAAAAGAAAACAGGTTTTGATGAGCCAACTGTAACAGAAGTAGCCCGTCAGGTAAAGCAGATTGTAGATGGCGGATGCCAGGTTGGAATCGTAATCGGTGGCGGTAATTTCTGGAGAGGACGTTCCAGCGAAACTATCGACCGTACCAAAGCAGACCAGATTGGTATGCTTGCAACAATTATGAACTGCATTTATGTATCTGAAATCTTCCGTTCTGTAGGAATAATGACACAGATTCTGACACCGTTTGAGTGCGGCAGCATGACCAAACTTTTCTCAAAAGACCGTGCCAATAAATATTTTGAAAAAGGAATGGTAGTATTTTTCGCGGGCGGAACCGGACATCCTTATTTCTCAACAGATACCGGAATTGTACTCCGCGCCATTGAAATGGATGCAGAGGGTATTTTCCTTGCAAAAGCCATTGACGGAGTCTATGACAGCGATCCGAAGGTAAATCCGGCAGCAAAGAAATATGATGAAGTATCCATTCAGGAAGTGATTGATAAGAAGCTTGCAGTAGTAGATTTAACCGCATCTATTATGTGTATGGAAAATAAAATGCCGATGTATGTATTCGGATTAAATGAGCCGGACAGCATTGTAAATGCAATGAGCGGAAAATTTAACGGCACGAAAGTGACTGTATAATAAAGGAGATTATTTATGGATAGCAGATTAAACCCATACGAAGAGAAAATGCAGAAATCATACGAGAATCTTGTAGATGAATATGCAACCATCCGTGCAGGAAGAGCAAATCCGCATATCTTAGACAGAATTACCGTAGATTATTATGGAACACCAACCCCATTACAGCAGGTTGCAAATATTAATGTTCCGGAGCCAAGAATGATTCAGATTCAGCCTTGGGAAGCATCCTTAGTAAAAGAGATTGAAAAAGCAATTTTAACATCAGATTTAGGCTTAAATCCAACCAACGATGGTAAAGTAATCCGTCTTGTATTCCCGGAGCTTACCGAGGAAAGACGTAAGGAACTGGCAAAGGATATTAAGAAAAAAGGCGAGAATGCCAAAGTGGCAATCCGTAATATCAGAAGAGATGCCAATGATGCATTCAAGAAACAGAACAAAGCAAATGAAGTATCTGAGGATGAGTTAAAAGAATTAGAGAACGATACTCAGAAAATTACGGATAAATACATTGCAAAAATTGATGGTGCAGTAGAGGAAAAGACAAAGGAAATCCTTACGGTATAATCTTATCCATGTACGACACATATGGGGACATAGCGCGATTGCCGTGTCCCCTTTTATGTTGTAAAACATCTGCAAAAAGGAGAACGAAGATGAAGATTCCAAGACATGTTGCAATTATTCTGGATGGAAACGGACGCTGGGCAAAGAAAAGAGGAATGCCAAGAAACTACGGACATACCATGGGAGCAAAAAATGTTGAAGTAATCTGTAAAGCAGCTCATGATCTGGGCATAGAATATGTGACCATGTATGCATTTTCCACAGAGAACTGGAACCGTCCGCAGAATGAAGTAGATGCTTTGATGAAGCTTTTAAGCAGTTATCTTAAGAACTGTACGAAGACAGCTGATAAGAATAATATGAGAGTCCGTGTAATCGGGGACACCAGCCGTCTGGATGATAAATTTCAGCAGCAGATTGCTGTATTGGAAAGAGAATCTGCCCATAATACGGGATTGAATTTACAGATTGCCATTAATTATGGAGCAAGAGACGAAATGATTCGTGGAATGAAGAAAATGTGGCAGGATGGCGTGTCGGCAGATGAGATTACGGAAGAGAAATATGCATCCTACCTTGATACAAAAGATATTCCGGACCCGGATTTAATGATTCGTACCAGTGGAGAACAGCGGCTTTCCAACTTCTTACTGTGGCAGTTTGCCTATAGTGAGTTATATTTTACAGAGGTTCCATGGCCGGACTTTACACCGGATGAGCTGCGTAAGGCAGTAGAGGATTACAGCGGAAGAGACCGGAGATATGGAAAGATAGAGGAGGAGTAATATGTTTAAGACAAGATTATTAAGTGGAATCGTGCTGGTGATTCTGGCACTGGTATTCATTATTACCGGAAATGATTTACTGCTGGCAGTAACCGGAATTATTTCTTTGATTGGATTATTTGAACTGTATCGTGTGTTTAAAATTGAAAAAAGCTGTGCCGGTGTAGTCGGTGGACTGGCAACGATTGTATTTTATTGCAATCTGAAATTTCATTTTATTCCGGATATGATGTTATTTGCCATCGCACTTTTGGTTGTGCTGATGTTCGTCTATGTATTTTCCTATCCGAAATATCATACCGAGCAGATGTTAGCAGCATTCTTTGGTGTATTCTATGTATCTGTGATGCTTTCCTATGTATACCAGACCAGAATGCTTCCGGGCGGAGCTTATATTGTATGGTTAATCTTCTTATGCTCCTGGGGCTGCGATACCTGTGCATATTGCGTAGGCGTGCTGATTGGAAAACACAAGATGGCACCGGTGCTTTCACCGAAGAAATCCTGGGAAGGAGCTGTCGGCGGAGTAGTGGGAGCAGCATTATTAACACTGATTTACTGCTTCGTTTTCCAGGGCTCTATGGGAAGTACTAACCGTGATATTATTATGCTTTGCATGATTTGTGCGATTGGGGCAATCATATCTATGATTGGCGATTTGACTGCATCTGCAATCAAACGTAATTATGAAATTAAGGATTATGGCAAACTGATTCCGGGTCATGGTGGAATCTTAGACCGTTTTGACAGTGTAATATTTACAGCACCAATTATTTATTATCTTGCATTATATCTGATTGGTAAGTAGGAGGAAACATGAAGAAGATTGCAATTTTAGGTTCCACCGGTTCCATCGGAACCCAGACACTTTCTGTGGCAAGAGAACATGGAGATATTGAAGTAACTGCACTTGCGGCAGGACATAATATTGCAAAATTAGAAGAGCAGATCCGGGAATTTCACCCGGCACTGGTTGCTGTATGGGCAGAAGAGGATGCACATGAGCTTCGGATGAAGGTTGCAGATTTGAATGTAAAAGTGGTTTCCGGTATGGATGGACTTTTGGAAGT
>JBNMJI010000165.1:0-4665 GCA_050873725.1 Roseburia sp. | reverse complement strand
CTTCTGGGCATTTTCACAATGTCTTGGCACTCTTAAATGTAAGGTTTCCAGTCCGACATTCAGTAAGAAGGAATTCATCGGAGACGGAATGGAGCCCAGGTCACGCATAAGCTGCGCCGTTGCTTTTTCAATATATGCAAGCTTTCCGAACTTCTGCGTATATATAATTCCATGATAGGATTCATCCGGCTGTGTCAGTCCCGGATATTTATCCTTATATTTCTCCCAGTCAAAATTACCACTGTCTACGATACATCCGCCCACTGCCATAGCATGTCCATCCATATACTTGGTAGTAGAATGAGTTACGATATCTGCCCCCCATTCAAAAGGTCTGCAGTTAATCGGTGTTGCAAATGTATTATCTACAATAAGCGGTACTCCATGTTCATGGGCAACGCGTGCAAACTTTTCAATATCCAGTACCACAAGAGATGGATTGGATAAAGTCTCTGCAACCATCGCCTTGGTATTTGGCAAAAATGCCGCTGAAAGTTCTTCTTCGGATGCATCCGGATCCACAAAAGTACAGGAAATTCCCTGCTTCTTAAGTGTAGTTCCAAGCAGATTAAAGGTTCCACCATATAAAGAACTGGATGCCACAATATGGTCTCCCGCTTCACAGATATTAAATACTGCAAAGTAGTTGGCTGCCTGTCCGGATGAAGTCAGCATTGCTGCGACACCGCCCTCTAAATCCGCAATCTTTGCTGCAACTGCATCATTGGTCGGATTCTGAAGTCTGGTATAAAAATAGCCGGCTTCCTCTAAATCAAATAACCGTCCCATCTGGTCACTGGTATCATATTTAAATGTAGTACTCTGGTAAATCGGTAATACTCTCGGTTCCCCCTTGGTCGGTTTCCAGCCAGACTGAATACATTTTGTCTCAATCTGATAATTTTCTTCCATCTTCCCTTCTCCTTTATACCATATGTAATATACTATTAGAAAATACCTGCATCTATCTGTCATTGTCTCTGATAAATGCAGGTATCAGTCTTATTCCTCCCAGTTGTGATATACTTCCTGTACATCATCATCTTCATCCAGAAGATCTAAGATTCTCTGGATATTGGTAATATCTTTCTCGTCTGTTAAAGAAACATAAGTCTGAGGAATCATCGTAACCTCAGCACTTGCCATTGGAATATTTTCTGCTTCTAAAGCTTCACGTACTGCACTGAAATCATCCGGTGCTGTAATTACTTCAAAGCTGTCTTCCTCTTCTGAGAAATCTTCTGCGCCGGCATCCAATGCCATCATCATTAAGTCATCTGCATCCATATCGCAGTCTTCTTTTGCAATGATAATCTGACCTTTCTGGTCAAAAAGATAAGATACACAGCCCTGTGTTCCGATATTTCCCTGTCCCTTTGTAAATGCATTTCTTACATTTGCAGCAGTACGGTTCTTGTTGTCGGTTAATGCGTCTACAATAATTGCAGTTCCGCTTGGACCATATCCTTCATAAGTAACCTGTACATAATTTACTGAATCACCATCTCCGGCTGCTTTTTTAATACCACGCTCAATGGTATCGTTTGGCATGTTATTCGCCTTCGCTTTTGCAATTACATCTCTTAATTTGCTGTTATTAGCCGGGTCTGCTCCCCCCTCTTTTACTGCAATTGCAATTTCACGTCCTATAATTGTAAATATTTTTCCTTTTGCCGCATCATTTTTCTCTTTCTTATGTTTGATATTGGCAAACTTGGAATGTCCTGACATAATAAATCCTCTTTTCTATCCGTATTTCGTGTATTATTCTACCATTTTTTCATCCTGCTGACAAGTCGCAGTGTCAGACTCGGCAGATTCTTCCGTTTCCGGAACAACATGTACATATTTTATCATCTTATCTTCCACAGAAAGTACTTCAAAAATATACCCTTTATATTTCACCTCAAAAACTTCATGCTCTGATGGAATTTTATCAATAAGCGAAATCAGAAGACCATTTAAGGTGTCATAATCCTCATCTTCAAAATCAAGATTCAGTGCTTCACCGACTTCCTCTAACGGTGTCATTCCATTCATTACAAATGTTCCGTCCGGTTTCTTCTCTATATAGGTATCTTCCTCATCATGTTCATCTAAAATATTTCCGACGATTTCCTCTAAAATGTCTTCCATGGTGACCAGTCCGGCTGTCTGACCATATTCATCCACAACGATTACCATATGCTCTTTTGCTGACTGCATCTCCTGAAACAGTGCATTGATATTGCGTGTCTCCGGTATAAAATCCACCGGGCGGATTAATCCATCAATTTCCTTAATCGGCTTCTTTAAAAGCTCCGGCTGTCTGCTATAGGATAAAGTTTCTTTGATATGTAATACTCCGATAATATTATCAATGGTATCAGAGTATACCGGCATTCTCGAATAATGGCTTTCGATTACCAGTGTAATGACATCTTCAAAAATGCTGTTTCCATCCAGTGCAGAAATATTTTTGCGGTGCGTCATAATATCACCGGCTTCTTTATCGCCAAATTCAAAGATATTATGTATCATCTCCGCTTCATTTTCCCGAAGGACTCCCTGCTCATGGCCTTCATTTACCATGGAAATAATTTCTTCCTCTGTTACATCCTCGGAATCCTTAAATGGAAGTTTATGAAAAATTTTCTTTAAAAATCCTGTATTCGGACTCCCGCCGTCATCCATTTTTAAATACTCTCCTTTTTATACATATTTCTGAAAAATATAACATTTTAGGCAAAAATAGTCAAGTTATGTATATAATTCCAGACTAATCTTCAGTGCTTTATCGATTTTCGACAGAATCCTTCCATCCAGATGGCACACTTTATCTTTTAATCTCGTTTTGTCTATAGTACGAAGCTGCTCCAGTAAAATAACGGAATCTTTTACAATGTCATATTCATGACAGGACAGCTCTACATGGGTCGGCAGCTTCGCCTTATTCATCTGTGATGTAATTGCGGCACAGATAACCGTAGGACTATGCCGGTTACCTACGTCATTCTGTATAATCAAAACCGGTCTGATTCCGCCCTGTTCTGAGCCTACCACCGGTCTTAAATCCGCATAATAGATATCTCCTCGTCTGATAATCATAATATACACTCCATAGAATAGGTTTTACTGAAAGTATTACCAATTTTATCGAGTGTATACTGTTCTAATCCTGAAAATAATCTTTATGTTCTACTTCTTTGTTGTTTTCGAAATAGATTCTTGGAATGCGCTTGCCAAGGCAGCAGACAAATTCATAATTGAATCTGCCGGATAAATCCCCGATTTCTTCCGCTGTAATCATTTCATTGCCATCTTTTCCAAGAAGTGTTACCTCTGTTCCAACGGTAACATCCGGCACATCCGTAACATCCACCATAAACTGATCCATGCAGACTCTGCCAAGAATCGGCACCCTTTTTCCCTGAATCAGTACAGAACCTTTATTGGATAAAGTTCTCGGATAACCATCTCCATATCCGACAGGAATCGTTGCTACTCTTGTCTCTCTGGTTGTGGTATAGGTTCCGCCATAGCTGATTTCTCTTCCGACCGGCAGTGTCTTTACATAAGATACATGGCTCTTTAATTCCATTAATGGATGCATTGGTAATCTGTCTTTTTGTACTTCATCCGATGGCCAGAGTCCGTATAATGTAATTCCTGCTCTTACAATGTCCATATTCGCTTCCGGTAAATCAATGATTCCGGCACTGTTTGAACAGTGTGCATGATGGAAAGTAACGCCTTCTTCTTTACACAATGCAATCATTTTCTGAAACAGTTCAAGCTGCTTATGGGCTCCTGTTTTATCCTTCTCATCTGCTCTTGCAAAGTGGGTAAAGATTCCCTCCATTATTATATGTGGCAGCTTTGCAATCTGCGCTACTTCTTTTGCATTTTTCTCTTCCACCTGATAGCCAATCCGGCTCATTCCGGTGTCTACCGCAATATGGATGGCAACATCCTGATTCTTCTTTTCTGCAGCTTCTGACAGTGCAACTGCCATCTCATAGGTAAATACCGCAGGCTCTAAATACTGTTCCACAATAATCTCATATTCATCCGGAAATGCAAAGCCAAGAATCAGAATCGGTTTCTTAATGCCATGATTTCTTAAATTTACGCCCTCTTCCACAGTAGCCACACAGAATCCGTGGAGATATGGAAGTGGTTCTAATACACGGGCAAGCTCCGTTGCGCCATGTCCGTATCCATCTGTTTTAATTACCGCAAACATGCTGGTATCTTTCTTTAAAAGCCGGTGCATTGCCTCCATATTCTCAATGGCAGCATCCAGATTTACGCTGGCATATACCCTGCTATATTTTTTCATCTCATTCACCTCAAATTATTATTATGACAACACATCGGATAATCCGTTTATAATTTCACCGGCAGTCAGTCCATGCTGGGAAACTGCTTTGCTTCGTTCGTCTGCCGCTGCTGCATGCACATATACGCCAAGCGGTGCCGCCTGTTCTGCGGATAAGCCCTGTGCCATCAGACTTCCGATGATTCCACTCAGCACATCTCCGCTTCCTGCAGTCGCCATTCCGCTGTTTCCATTCCGGTTGATAAATGTCTTTCCGTAAGGAATTGCTGTTACGGTTCTGCTGTCTTTTAAAACGCAGATTACATTATATTCTCTTGCAAAATCTTCTGCAACCTGCTCGATAT
>JBNMJI010000164.1:0-4676 GCA_050873725.1 Roseburia sp. | reverse complement strand
GTCTATGCACGGTCGAAATTCCATTCTTTTTCCCCCTCTGTTTGAAAAAAGGACAACGTTCACCCTTGGTTGACCCCGTTGTCCGTCTAAAAGAATAACATATTTTTGTATAAAATGGAATAGTTGTTTTAACAATTGACAGTATATTATTTTTTTGCTAGAATTGAGAAATTAAAGGCTTTATTATATTACACACTTTTTAATAAGAAAGAGAGGAAACGAGAAAATGGGTAAAATTATCGGTGAAGGAATTACATTTGATGATGTTTTGCTGGTTCCTGCATATTCGGAAGTTACTCCTAATATGATTGATCTTACCACTTACCTGACTAAGAAAATCAAATTGAACATTCCAATGATGAGTGCTGGAATGGACACAGTAACTGAACATCGCATGGCAATAGCTATGGCAAGACAGGGTGGTATTGGAATCATCCACAAAAACATGTCTATCGAGGCTCAGGCGGAGGAAGTGGACAAGGTAAAACGTTCCGAAAATGGAGTTATCACAGACCCATTTTTCTTATCCCCAGATCATACACTGGCTGATGCAGAAGATTTAATGCACAACTTCCGCATTTCCGGAGTTCCTATTACAGAGAACGGAAAATTGGTCGGCATCATCACCAACCGTGATTTAAAATTCGAAACAGATTATTCCAAGAAAATCAAAGAAAGCATGACTTCCGAAGGTCTTATTACTGCTCCGGAAGGAATTACATTAGATGAAGCGAAAAAAATTCTCGCTAAGGCAAGAAAAGAAAAGCTTCCAATTGTTGATAAAGATTTTCATTTAAAAGGTCTTATCACCATCAAAGATATTGAAAAACAGATTAAATATCCATTATCCGCAAAGGATGATCAGGGCAGACTGCTTTGTGGTGCTGCTGTTGGTATTACTGCTAACATGATGGACCGTATCGATGCACTGGTAAAATCCCATGTCGATGTAATCGTTGTAGATTCCGCACATGGACATTCCTTAAATATCTTAAATGCAGTGAAGAAAATCAAAGCTGCTTATCCTGATCTTCAGGTTATCGCAGGTAACGTAGCAACCGGTGAAGCAACCAAAGCTTTAATCGAAGCTGGTGCTGATGCTGTTAAGGTTGGTATCGGACCTGGTTCTATCTGTACTACCCGTGTGGTTGCAGGTATTGGTGTTCCACAGATTACTGCTGTTATGGATGCATTTGCAGTTGCAAAAGAATATGGTATTCCAATCATCGCTGATGGTGGTATCAAATACTCCGGAGACATGACTAAGGCTTTAGCTGCCGGTGGTAATGTATGTATGATGGGAAGTATGTTTGCAGGATGCGACGAAGCTCCTGGAACCTTCGAATTATATCAGGGAAGAAAATACAAAGTTTACCGTGGTATGGGCTCTCTTGCAGCTATGGAAAACGGAAGCAAAGACCGTTACTTCCAGGAAGGTGCTAAGAAGCTTGTTCCGGAAGGTGTAGAAGGACGTGTTGCTTACAAGGGAAGTCTTGAAGATACCGTATTCCAGTTAATCGGTGGTATCCGTTCCGGTATGGGTTACTGCGGATGTCCTACTATTCCTGAATTACAGGAAAGAGGCCGTTTCGTTAAGATTACTGCTGCTTCCTTAAAGGAAAGTCATCCACATGACATCCACATCACAAAAGAAGCACCAAACTACAGTATTGATGACAAATAAATTTTTCACCAAGAGAAACCATTTTATATGAGTCATCGTGGTACTCATATCATACAAAACAGGATTGAGAACTTTTCATTGAGTTTTCAATCCTGTTTTTTGCATTTCAAAACTTTTATCAAAAACTATCTTGCTGTTTTTGCATTATTTCCTGCTGCATTTCCATTATTCGCATTACCGGTTCCGTTGCTTCCGGTTGCATCATCTACCGCATCTTTAATTCCGGTTCCGGCATCATCTACTGCATCATCCACACCATCTACGATATCTTCTGCGCCATCTACTACTCCGTCTGTCACATCATTTACCACTCCATCGCCGTTATCTCCATTGTTTGTGGTATTGTTCTGGTCATTCATATCGTTATTTGTGGTACCGTTGTTCTTATCATTTGCATTGTTCTTATCGTTTGTGTCATTCTTATTGGTAGTATTGTTATTTCCTGCTCCGTTTTCTGTGGTATTCTCTTCATTTCCATTCATATTGCCACAGGCTGCCATACTGCCAAAGAGGCACACTACCATCATGGTCAACACCAGTTTTCTTAATTTCTTCATGTTCGTTATCTCCTTTTTATTGATTTCAAGTTTATTGTTTCCAGCTTATCCTTTTCTATGCATCTTCTGTGCAGATTTTCTACTTTCACATTTTTGTGCACATTCTATAGGTTCGCATCTTTTGCTCATTTTCTACTTTCGCATCTTTGGTTCAAATATCAACGATGCAAGATAGGCAAATACCAGTGCAGCACAAATTCCTACAGCTGTTGCTGTAAATCCGCCCATGAAGATTCCAATAAATCCATCGGTATCGACTGCTTCCTTAATGCCCTTAAACAGTGTATTGCCAAATCCCAGCAACGGCACCGACGCTCCCGCCCCGGCAAATTCCACAAAAGGCGGATACACGCCAATTGCACCCAAAACAGCCCCGGAGCATACTAATAGCACCATGATTCGTCCCGGCTGCATTTTCGTCTTTTCCATTAATATCTGGCAGAGGGCACAAATCAGACCTCCCACCCAGAATGCATTCACATAATCCATGTGTTACTTCTCCTTTCTTCCAGCACTTTTATACATCCTTCTTATCAACACTATTATTACTTTCTATCCAATTGCTTGCCTGCATGTTTTTCCCCATCACGTTCATTACACACATTGCTTCCATAACGCTGTCTTATCCAATATCACTACCTTATCCACGATACTGCTCATCGGCAACTCTTTTGTTATGGCTCATGCTCTAATAGCACTCCGTGGGCAATTCCCGGTACATTTTTTCCTTCGTTATAACTTACCGTGGAAAGCAGTGCTCCGGTTGGCACAAATAATACCTTCTTCCATTCCCCGGAAATAATCTTTGGCAGAAAATAGGCAGATAGAACAGAAGCACTGCAGCCACAGCCGCTTCCACCGGCATCCGTATCCTGCTCTTTTGCATCAAAAATTTCGATTCCACAGTCTGAATGATTGTTCTCTATGTCATAGCCCTTTTTCTTTAGCAAATCGAATAAAATTTCCTGTCCGACGGTTCCCAAATCCCCTGTTATAATGCGGTCATATTCTTCCGGCTTGCTTCCAAAATCCACAAAATGTGCAGCTATGGTATCCGCTGCTGCCGGAGCCATCGCTGCTCCCATATTTAAGGAATCATGAATTCCATAGTCAACAATTTTCCCGGTGGTGATTCCACTGATTTTCACATGAGTCCGTTGGGTGGACAATACATAGGCACCACTTCCGGTAACCGTCCAGGTAGCCGACATGGGACGCTGATTCCCGTATTCCAGCGGAAATCGGAACTGTTTCTCTGCACTGGCAAAATGACTGGATGTAATCGTCAGGACATTTTCCGCAAATCCTGCTGCCACACACATTGCTCCAAGCGACATGGCTTCCCCTGCCGTGGAGCAGGCTCCATACACTCCAAACAATGGAATTTCAAAATCAAGAAGTCCAAATGATGTTGCTATGGTCTGCCCCAGCAAATCTCCTGCAAAAATATAACGAATTTCTTCCGGCGTAAGCCCTGCTTTTCCCAATGCCAGAGTTGCTGCTTCCTTCTGCAAAGTACTTTCTGCTTCTTCCCAGGACTCACATCCAAATTTGTCATCATTTCCAATTACATCAAAATACTCCCCCAGTGGTCCTTCTCCCTCTTTCTTTCCGACCACCGATGCCGAATTTAAAATAAAAGGAGTCTTCGCAAAGCGAAGACTCTGTTTTCCCTTTACCTCAGACATGTCATCACTCCTTTTTGTGATTAGCATGTCCAGGTTCTGGTATTTTATGTATTTTTCAGATTTTTTTCATGTTTCTTTTCTTTACTTCTATCTATGTTTATGCTGTAATAAATCCACAGTAGCAATTAATTTCAATATTTTTATTCAACTCTTTGAGAAAGGAGAAACCGACATCTACAATAAACTATTATCTCATTACAAAAATCTTACGGAGCAAATCTCCACTATTCAGGATGAACTTTCCCATCTACCACCCGGCACTCTTTATTGTACCCACAATGGCAACTACACCAAGTGGTATCATCAACTTCTATCCCAACAGTTTTATATTCCCAAGAAAGAGAAAAATTTTGCTCAAGTCATGGCCCGAAAAAAATATTTAGAACTGAAACTGCAGTCCCTCTCCTTTGAGCAACAGACAATCCGCACCTGTATTGACAGCCTTGCCTCACACCCTTCTAAAGTTGAAGCTCTTTTTCAAGATTCTTCTCCCTATTGTGAATTATTTCACACTATCTTCCAACCCATTTCCACAGAACTAAAGCAATGGATGCATGCTGATTTTGAGCACAACACCAAATACCCAGAACAACGAATTCATAAATCTGCCTCTGGTCTCATGGTTCGTTCCAAATCAGAAGCACTGATTGCAACGCTGCTCTCCCATAACCGCATTCCCTTCCGTTATGAATGCGCACTACAGTTAGGTGAAACTACCCTACACCCTGATTTCACGCTTCGTCACCC
>JBNMJI010000163.1:0-4684 GCA_050873725.1 Roseburia sp. | reverse complement strand
TATAGAATACCATGTAAGACTAACGTCAGCTACCCGGAATTAAGTCTTACAATGCGGAAGTTACTTTTACATTTTACCATTTTTTTATTATTTATCTCTTGACATCACACCGCTGGACTTTCAAATTCTAAGTTGATCTAATTCTCTTTTTTTATTATATCATTTCATTGTTCCTTTTTCTATACAATTTTCAAAATGGCAGTCCGAAGACCGCCCTATCAATTACACATACACTATATCTTTCAACACAACTTCTTCCGCACAATGCCGGATATTGTTCATAATGCCAACCCACTGCATTTGATTCTCTGACTTCAACTGCTCTTTCACTCCCTGCTTTACTTTCATCTGCTCTACCAGCCGATCTATCATCCGATAACATTCCTCGTCTGTCTGGTGCAGATATTCATTTAATTTCCCACTTAACAGCAATTCCAGATACAATGCTCTGTGGTTCTCTTTCAGATACTCTGCTCTCATTCTTCCGTATCTGCCAATTTCATAATGTGTTCCCTCCGGGAGCTGGAGATCTGGATAATACAGACCATCTTCTCCCAAAGTGTAACTGATTCCGTTTTCTCCAATGATGTGCTTTCTCAACACTTCTGTTTCTTTGATTTTATCCGTCATATCCATCTATCTCCTTATCTGCTCATTCTGTTCTGATAGCTTCTCTGCAAACGCTTCTGCTCTGCCTGTAACCGTTCCGCTTCTTTCATGCTATCAATAATACCCTGCACCTTATCTGCACCGGCATACTGCTTCACTCGTTCCAAATCCTCTGCTTTCTCCTGCAAGTGCTCCATTGTGCCATTCTGTTCCTTGATTTTATTCTTGTACCATGCGATGTCATCTTCCTGCTGATTTACCTTTTCAGTCAGTTTTCTAACCTGCTCCATCAGACCAACACACTTGATTGTCAGGCTTTTTACAATCTCCTTTAACCTTGTAATCAATGGTAGTGCCACCTTTTCACGATAGGCTTTTGCCGACTGCACCACTCCCGGCTCCGGAAGCTGCCATTGTCTGTCTTCGTCATAGGCTCTCACATTACGCTCCAGAGCGACCTTAGAACCTGCCATAGCTTCCAGTTCTTTTTGAAGCTTCTGCTGTTGCTTTTCTAATTCCCGGTTGCCGGACAACCGCCTTTCCTTTTCCAGCTCCAAATCCTCATTCTCGAAAATCAACTGACTGTTTTTTGCCAACAAACTGTTATAACTCTGCTTTGTATCTACATACGTTTTTTCCAGTTCTGCATTATCTGCCTTGATTTCCTCGTTCCGTCTTTGAAACTTATCGCCCATCTCTGCCAATTCTTCCACACGAGCAAGCTGATTGTCTACCATTTTACTTGCTGTCTGCAATGCCCGTTCTGATTGTGCAAGCTGACTGTCAAGCTCCGCAACCTCTTTTGCTCTCTCCTGCTTCTCATAATCCAGCACCGAAAGATGTTTATTGTGCGTACCCTTCTGCAGCCATTCGACACCATACCGCTCCATGACTGCCGCAAGTTCCTTTTTCTCCGATTCTATCCACTGATTCCATTCCGTTGCTCCTCTGGTGCCTCCCTCAAATCCCTGCGCTGCTAATGCTCCTTTTAATGAAACTCTGGTATCAAGTCCTCGCTTGCTCCCGGTAATAACAGGGACAAAATCAATGTGAATATGCGGTGTTTCCTCATCCATGTGCAGATGTGCCGAGAATACATGAAGATTCGGATTCCTGCTTTGAAAGTCTGTCATAAAATCAATAAGTATCTGCTTTGCCAGCTGCCCCTCCTCACTCCGTGCATTCATGTCATCTCTGTTACCTATCTGGAAAATCACTTCGTAAAACAGTTTCTCCTGCTTCCCCTGCCGGATTTTCTCATAATAGTTTTCAATCTTCCGGTCACTGCGTTTCTGCTTCGCATTGTACCGTTCCAGAGCTTCGTCAAACAGTTCATGATACACTGCCTTTATATCCTTGTGGCAAAATTCCACATTGTCACGGCTTCTTTCTTTATCTACATTCTTTGCTGAAAATGCTCTTGTATTGTGATTCACAGAGCCTTTCCCCATCATTCCGCTAATCGTTCTCTCCAATAAAAACACCTCTCATCTCTTTTTATCTGTATCTTTTAGTACCGATAGGCACAGGCTTTGTTACTTTCGTCGAAAGTAACGCAAAAGCACTTTTGACAGCTTCGCCATCAAAAATGCAACCCGATAAATCGGGTTTTGCGTCCTGCCGGAAGCTTTTTCTGCCTGCGGCAGTTGTGCCCGTTCCGGTCACTTCATCATCGCTGCCACCGCACCATTTCCCTTAACCGTATCCTACGGGTGCGTGCCACGCTCCCGTTTTATTCGTCTAAGGAAATTACCATCGGAAACTGTCCGGCACACCACGCTTGTCCAGATATTCCCTACGTGCCTTTTCCTTTTCTTCCTCTGTCGGTGCAGTTTTATACTGCGTATACAGCTCTCTCATTACCAGGGCATCCATCTTTTTCTCCAATGCCTTAACTATCTCCACCTTTGTTTCTTCCTGCCCTACAAGAAAATATCTCACAAGTAAAAAGAATAGCTCCTGCGAAATCTGCACATTCTTCATAGTTATCCACCAATCCTTTCTGCAAGACCGCAACAACGCAATGTCTATATATTTTGCAACCTTGCAATCTTCAAGACCGCATTTCTGTATACTCTGCATTGTTGCGTTCTTCCCTTATTCCTGCTTTACCTTATCCAGTTCCCAGTACCATGCGTTGTTGATTTTTCTTGCCCGGATACCCAGCTCTTTCTTTGCATTTTCCAGTGTTCGTTTAGAAATTCCCAGTTCATCTGCCCGGTCAAATATCTCATTGCTTAAAACCGCACTATGTGTTTCCGCAAGTTCACGTAACATCTGCTTTGCCAGCTCCATTTTATTTGCCTTTGGTGCAATGCCGCCAAGCACCTCATCCACCGTAATCTCATAATCTCCAATCCACTGAAAGCCTTCCTCTGATAAGGCAAATGCTTTTGGATGTCCAAATGCTGCAAGGTTATTTTTTATCTGGACAACTGCTCTGGTATTCGGTTCTCCCTCTACCCTGCCGACCAGAAGAACACTTCTTGCCACTGCAAAGAAATCTATGGAACCCATGCCCCGGTATGCTGCTTTATTGCCGGAAGCCTTGTTCATGTGACCGATAAGGATAATTGCACACTTTGTTTTCTCTGCCAATGCTCCTAATTTCTTTGTCATATCCCTTGCTTCGTTTGCTCGGTTCATATCCATGCCACCGCCCAAATATGCTTGTATCGGGTCTAAAATCAAGAGCCTTGCACCAGTCCTCACAATCGCTTCTTCCAAGCGTTCATCTACCATAGACAGTGACTTGTCACTCTCATCAATAACGATAATTCTCTCGCAGTCTGCTCCGGCAAGCTCTAATCTTGGTTTTACTGTATCCGCAAGACCATCCTCCGCAGTCTGGTATATTACATTGACCGGCTCTGTGACTTTCATATTTTCATCCAGTGCTTCGCCCTTTGACAGCTTTGCCGCCAGATTCAAGACCATTGTTGTCTTTCCGTCACCCGGATCACCCTGAATAATTGTCAGCTTGCCATAAGGAATGAATGGATACCACAGCCACTCAATCTCCTGCGACTGTACCTCTGACATTCTAATCATCTTTAATTCAATCTTCTGTTCTGTCATTTTCTCCTCCAATTTTAATTTTATAATTGCTACCGGAGAAAACCTCTGCTATACTTAGCTTGTATATACATAGGATAACAGAGGTTTATCCGGTTATCTTTAGTCCTGACAGTTGCCGCTGTTGGGACTTTTTTCTTGTTCATTATCCAGCAAATCTGCAATTCTCCGTTGCTGATTCGGATATAAGTGACCATAAGTATTTAGGGTAATTCTTATATCCTTATGCCCTAATCTTTCCTTTATCAGAATCGGCTCAATCCCTTTGTTGATGAGATATGCTACATGCGAATGCCTTAAATCATGCACTCGGATTTTCTTTACTCCGGCTTTCACCATATTTTGCTTCATCTTATGCTGTACTGCTTCCTGCACAATAGGGAAAAGTCTTTCATTCTCCGGCATACCATAATGTCCTTCAATAAATTGCTTTATTTCCTGCTTCAAAAATTCCGGTATTTCTATTGTTCGCACAGATTGTTTTGTCTTTGGTTCTGTAATCACATCCTTTCGTTCTGTCCTATAGTACGTTTTTGTGATGCTGATTTGATTTCTTTCAAAGTTTATATCTGCCGGAGTTAATGCAAGTAGTTCTCCAATTCTGCATCCAGTCCAGAAAAGAATTTCAAAGATGAGATAATATCTTGTTCCCGGTTCTATAGTCTGAATAAACTGCTGATACTCCTCTGTTGTCCAGAAATCCAAGCTTCTGCTGTCCGAGTTTCCCATCCGCTTTACCTTCTTGCATGGATTCGTATGCAAATCGTAAATCCTTGAAGCATGAGTAAACAAGCTGGTTAGCTGATTTTGTATCATTCGCAGATATGATTCCGAAAAGCCTTTTGTCTGCATTTCATTCTGCCACTGAATAATCTGCGAAGCTGATATTTCACTCATCATTTGATTTCCAAAATACGGAATAATATGCTGTTCCATCATATAACGTTTGTTTTTCATGGTACGTTCTTTGAGTTCATTCTGTTTGTCCTCAAAATATACC
>JBNMJI010000162.1:0-4688 GCA_050873725.1 Roseburia sp. | reverse complement strand
GGATAGTAGAGCGTAGTGCCGCCGCCTAAGGAAATTTCACGTTCATATTCCGAATAAGTCGGACCGAGAATCATGGCTTTTTTCGGATGTTCAATCTGGATAAAAAGAGAGATTAATTCCGTAGAACCATTTCCTACAATGACCTGACCGGCATCGGTGCCGGTGTAAGCAGCAATACATTCTCTTAAAGAAGTATATTCCCGGTCCGGGTAGGATGTAATGGCATCAATGGGAGATGCCAAGGTGCTTCGCAGCAGCGGAGATACGCCTAAGGGATTGACATTGGCAGAAAAGCTTGTGATATCCTCTTTTTTGATACCGTAAACGGCTTCTATTTTTTCTAAATCACTTCCGTGAAAATGTTCTTTCGGTGTTATCATGAAAAAGACCTCCTGTGAAAATACAACGGAAAGAAAGTTGCATGTGTGTTTTAAATAGTTTATAATCTATTATAACTGTAATGAGAGAAAAAGCAACAAAATCTCATATCGGAGAAGGAAAAGCAGGTGACATTTTGCGTAGACGGATTCAGAGACTTGCAGCGGGAAAATTTGAGCAGGAACAGCCGGTTTTATCTCTTTCGGAAGAGAAGATTGAAATCGAGGTATTAGAGGGACAGGATTATACGGGAGAATTTGTAATTGAAGTATCCAACCATGTCCCGGTAAAGGGGCTGATTTATTCCTCTAATCCATATATGGAATGTCTGACACCGGAATTTGAAGGGGAAGAAGTCCGAATCGGATTTCAGTTCCACAGTGAGGGATTCCGGGTTGGCGATATACAAAAGGGTGAATTCTGTATTATTTGTAATCAGTTGGAATACAGCCTTTCTTTTGTTGTGTCCATAATCCGTCCATATGGAAATGCATCGACCGGAAGAATCCGAAGCCTCGGTGATTTTATCAAACTGGCGCAGACAGATTATATGGAAGCTTACCGCCTGTTTGCCTCCCAGGGCTTTCAGCATCTATTAAAAGAAGAAAAAGGAAAAGAGCTTCTGTGGTATGCCGGCTTTGGCGGACCGGGAGCATTGATTTCCGGTATGGAGGAATTTTTAGTTACAATCAATGCCAAGCCACGCATTGAACTTACGTTAAAAGAACAGGAAATTACCTATCAGGATATCAAAGAGGAACAGAAGGAAACACTTCCTGTGCAGAAGAATGGCTGGGGGTATATAAGCTTTGAAGCACGGACAGACAGCAGTTTCTTAAAACTGGAAAAGAATATCTATACTTCAGATGATTTTACCGGAAGTATTTGTGACCTGATTTATTATATTGACCCGGCAGAACTTCATACCGGAAAAAACTATGGAAGAATTACTTTAGAAAATATTTATCAGCATCTTACTTATGAGATTACCATAATCAAGACACCGGAGCGCAGAGAGCAGGAACATATTGATTATCTGGAAGAACAGAGAACGCTTGCTCATATAACAGGGGTATATCTTGACTACCGTATGAAAAAGATTGGAGCAGGTCTGTTTGCATCTAATATGTTAGATGCCCTGAATCATCTGATTGCAATGCGGCCGGGAAATGACTGGTATCTCCTGATGAAAATACAGGCATTACTGGTAAGTGGACAGAAACAGGAAGCAGAGTGGCTGTTTGATGAGTTCCGCCGGAGGGAGGAAGCAAAGGACACACCGCTGTATGCTTATTTTCTTTATCTTCGTACCCTGTGGGAGCGTGAAGAATCCTATGTGAACCGGCTGACCGCAGAGATAGAAGAAATCTATCAGAAAACCGATGACATCAGGGTGTTCTGGATGCTCCTTTTCCTGAAAAAAGAGTATTGTGAGAATGATACCAGAAAGATTCGTGCAATCGAAGGGCAGATGATAGAGGGCTGCAATAGTCCGTTCCTTTATATTGAAGGCTTCTATTTATATTGGCAGAATCCATATCTTTTAACGAGACTTACCGATTTTGAAATCCGGATTCTTTACTGGGCGGCAAAAAAAGGTGTGTTGACCAGTGACCTTGCCATGCAGATTACCACACTGGTATCGGAAAGAAGAGTATTTCATCCATTGCTTTATAAGACCATGTGCATGGCATATGATAAATTCCAGAATAATCAGATGCTGTCAGCAATCTGTGCCTACCTGATAAGAGGACAGCGCTTTGGCTTACAGTATCATATCTGGTTTGAACGTGGCGTGGAAGAGGATTTGCGTCTGGCAGGATTAAATGAAGCATATTTGATGTCCATGGATTTGCTTGCCATTAAGAAGATTCCGCGGATGATACAGATGTATTTTCAGTATAACAGCAGCATTCCATATAAGCAGAAAGCAGCACTTCTTGCAAATGTAGTAGCTTTAAAGGAAAAAGAACCGGAGGTATATTCCAGTTACCGGAAGCGGATGGAAGAGTTTGCCATTAGCCAGATTGAAGAAGGTCATATCGATGATAATCTTGCAATTATTTATTCTGATTTACTGAATAAAGGCATGATACAAAAAGAGATGGCAGCACCGCTGGCGAAGATTCTCTTTACCCATAAGATGAACTGCTTTGCACCAAATATTGTGCGGATGTATGTGCTGCATGAGCAGTTGAGAAAAGTGCAGTGTGTTCCGATTGTAAATGGCAGTGCTTATTTTGAATTATACAGCAAGGACTATGTCATCGTATTTGAGGATACGAAGGGATACCGGTATGGAAGTGAGATTCCATATCAGCTGGAAAAACTGATGCGGCCGGGTGCCTTTTATCGTACCTGCATGGAATATGCACCGTATGAGACGTCGTATCTACTGTATCATTTTGCATCCAGGGATACCCATCATGCATTTATGCCTGAGGACAGTGAGTATTTACGCATTTTCTTAAAAGAGGAGGCACTGCGGGAAAGCTACCGGGCAGAGCTTTATGCGAAGGCAGTACATTTCTATGAGCAGGAAGAGAATCAGGAGCTGGTGGAAGAGTGCCTGCGTCATGCACCGCTTTCTTGTATGAGGCGAGATGACAGAGCTTACCTTTTGAATCTGATGTTAGA
Source organism: Roseburia sp. (assembly GCA_050873725.1). Taxonomy (GTDB): domain Bacteria; phylum Bacillota; class Clostridia; order Lachnospirales; family Lachnospiraceae; genus Roseburia_C. The sequence continues at coordinate 1,673 of JBNMJI010000162.1, read as the reverse complement.
ATACCGGTTATATGAGCTTGCTTATCCTGATATCCGGGAATTTGGCTGGGAAGGCATCCGGACGGAAAAGATGACGGCACTTCTGACTTATGAAATAGAAGAAGTGGATTATGAAAGTGATGATTTCCTGCTGGCACTTTGTGCACTGACCTTCCGGGCAAAGAAATACAGCAAAGAAATGCTGCAGTACTTAACGCAGTTCTATTGCGGACCAACCCGTGTAATGGCAGCAGTCTGGTCGGCAGCACAGGCATTTGATATAGACACCAGAGACTTAGAAGAACGGTTACTGATGCAGATGTTATATACGGCAGAATTTGTGGAGCAGGTGCAGAGTATTTATGAAAGCTTTGTATCACATGGAGCACCGCATCTTCTTCGTAAGGCATATATGAATTATTTCGCACATTTCTATTTTGTACATCAGGGCATTGTACCGGAAAATGTCATCAAAGGCTTAAAGACAAATTATGAAGAAAAAGAAGAACTCAGTCAGGTGATGAAGCTGGCATTGCTTTATGCGGTGGCGAAGAAGGATTTGTCACTGGAAGAAAAGGGTGTGCTAGAGATGACAGAGCAGCTTTTGCAGGAGCAGCTGGCGCAGAATCTTTATTTTGCATTTTATCAGCAGATGCCGGAAGAGATTCGCTATCGATTCCATTTTTATGACAGACAGTTTGTGGAATATCGGACAAACCCAAGTAAACGTGTGGTAATTCACTATCAGAAGGGCGAATCCTATGTGGATGAAGATATGAATGAAATGTATGAGGGCATTTTTGTAAAAGAATTTATTGTATTCTTCGGAGAAGAAATTCCATATTATATTTCAGAGGAAGCACCACGGGAGTCCGTTGTGACAGAGAGTGGACGTCTTTCCTGTAAGGATGTCTGTGGCAGGGAAAGCGGAAGCACTTATGATATGTTAAATGAGATGGAATTAGAATATACCTTAAAGGATTATGAGAAGTTAGAACGACTTTTACGAAAATATGACAGCATGAAGAAAAGGAATGAAGAACGTTTTCAACTGATGTAATAACAGGGGAAACAGTAACAGGGTGATGGTATGAAGGAAAAAAGCCTTTCAATAGGATTGGATTTTGGAAAAAAATACGCATTAGTATCATATTGTACATCCGATATGTCAGAGCCGGATACCATCAGTACCGTGGCAGGCAGTGAATTGTACCAGATTCCATTAAGCCTTTGTAAGCGGAGAGGAATCGGACAGTGGTATTACGGAAAAGAAGCAGAGACCGTCATGAAGAATGGCGAAGGAAGCGGTTGTGACCGTCTTTTTAGCCGGGCACTGGCAGGAGAACAGATTACGGTGGAAGGGGAAACTTATGATGCAGTAGAACTTTTAAGCCTCTTTGTCCGTAAAATTCTTACAGTACCACAGAAATTCGGTACGTCCATGAAGCTTGCAAGAATTACCATTACCATGGATACTCTAAACCGGGAGAAGATGGAATTAATTGAAAGATTAGCTGGACGGATGAAGTGGACAAAAGAGCAGTATCATGTCATAGATTACGCAGAAAGCTTTTATTATTATGCATTAAGCCAGAAGGAAGAACTGTGGCTGCATGATGCGGTTCTCTTTGATTATTCAAAGAACAGCATGCGTTTTTATTACATGGAGCGGAGTCTGAATTCCACACCACAGC
>JBNMJI010000161.1:0-4692 GCA_050873725.1 Roseburia sp. | reverse complement strand
GATGTAGAAAGTATGGAAGGTCGAGGCACGAAATTTACGATTGTTCTGTCATTCAAGCTGGCAGATGAGTCACTGCTTTTAAAAGAGCATTACAGCAAGGAGACAGCCATGGATGACGAAAAGGCAAATGCCTCTGCTGCATCGGATATAAGGCGTATTCTTCTGGCAGAGGACAATAAGCTCAATGCTGAGATTGCGATAACCATTCTTAAGGAAAATGGTTTTGCCGTGGAATGGGCAGGTGATGGCGTTGAGTGTATCGAAAAGCTGTGTGCACATCCGGCTGGCTATTACGATATCATACTTATGGATATCCAGATGCCAAATATGAACGGATATGAGACTACAAAAGCCATACGTGCAATGGATGATGAGCGCAGAATGATAAAGATCATTGCAATGACGGCCAATGCGTTCGAGGACGATAAGAAAAAGGCGTTTGACTGTGGGATGAATGGATATATCGCAAAGCCCGTACGGATTGAGGAGTTTTTGAAAGAGATGGAGAGGGCCTGAAAAGGCTGGACAGAAAAAGCTGATTGGTTATATTATACGGATGTTTTGGTGGGTGGTAAAGAAAACGATGGACCGCCGCAATATGATAATATCAACTGGCATAAACAGATGCTTGAAGAGGGACACTTGTACACATATATGCAAAAAAATGGGGAAATCATAGGAGGCGCAATTCTGTTTGAAGAAGGAAGAAAACTCTATGTTGGAAGAATATTTATTAATCCGCAGCATTTTGGACAGGGGTATGGAATACAGCTTATGAGAGATATTGAGTGCTGCTTTCCAGATGTATATGTAATACAACTTGATACTCCGACATGGAATGTCAGAACAAATCGTTTTTATAGGAAATGTGGTTATAGGCAAACAGGTAAGGACATAGAGTCTGTTTATTATGAAAAATGCAAAAACGAGGGATATTCTTTATAATTAATGACAGACAAGTTCTAGTTTGCTGATATGTATAAATGCGGAATTTACTGAGATAAATCCCCAGGTAAAGGATTCGTAGATTGACAAAATGAATACAATTCCACTATGCTGAAAACAGAGAAAACCACAGGCAGCAAAAGCAGAAGCAGGAGGAAACAGCAGAAGGTGGAAGCAAAACAGTTTGGGCAGTTTATTGCCACAATTCGAAAAGAAAAAAAGATGACGCAGGCAGAACTTGCTGAGCAGATTCATGTAACAGATAAAGCCATCAGCCGATGGGAGCGTGGCGGAGGATACCCTGATATACAGACCTTGGAACCGTTGGCGCAGGCACTCGGAATCTCCGTACTGGAACTGATGCGTTCCGAAAGGCAGGAGCCGACAGAAAATGAGGAGCAAACGGAAATCCAGTATACGCAGGAAGAGGTGGCTGAAATGTTACAGAATGCGGACGATATATCAAAACAGCAGAAGAAGCAGGACAGAAATGCCAATGTCATAGCAGGAGTTTTGGTGCTTGGTGTGGCTGCGGGCGCGTGGGCATCAAAGCTGACTAATCTTGGTGGAGGACTGCTGCTTGGCGGACTTGTGGCAGCCGTATTTGTTTCGCTGTGGTATTTTTTTCGGAATATAGATGATGAAGAAAGCCGGAAGGTTTACGGAGCAGCCGCTATTTTGTCGGGTGGATTTTTACTGGCACTGGTATATTATGTCTGGGGTGACCGCATCGCAGAAATACTGCCGGGCGGAGTGGAAAGAGAAGAGCAGATTTTCCTGACGCTGTGGTATTTATTTATGATAGCAATGGCGATGCTTGGAACCTTTCAGGTGATACGCCGCCAGCGGCAGAAGAAGGAAAAGAAATACAAAACAGTTCTGTTTACAGTAGTAATGGCAGCGATCATGTTTGTCATGCTCTGGCAGTATCAGAATACCATACTGGGACAGCGGAGAAATATCGGAGTCTGGAACGGCGCCCAGCAGTATGCGGAAAGCTTGTTGAAACTGGATAAAAATCTGGAAAATGACTGGGTAGTTGGTGATACGTCCTGGCGGGAAAGAAAAAATATCTATCATATTCAGCTCGACTATTATGCCAACGAAGAGGATGCCAGCCAGGGCAATATAAGTACGTACGAATACGTGATTCGCTTTGATGATGTGGATGGATTTATCGTCAAGAAGGAGGATGTTCCGGAGAAAGAACTGGATATGTCAAAAGAATAGTTAAGGTGGAAGCAGACTGCTTCCATCTTTTTCTCGTAGTTTTAATCGCTATGCAGCAGCGCAGGTTTTATGTTAAAATAAATGGACTGGAATAGAGATTCTGAAATAGATATTTCAATAAATGGAATAAGGATACCACAGAAATATGGAAAGATTAAAACAGGCAACAGCATACTACCATCTTCCGGGTTTATTTGAATTTTACGAATTTTATCGGGTTTTTCTGCCATTATTTTACGAGCATAGAGAGTATTTTTATGATTGGTGTGAGATAGGTTCCATATACGGAGCACCTGCTGACTGTCTCTGGGGCGGCGGTCGTGCCGGATTTGGAGACCATGATGCCAAAGAAGTACTGTCACTGATGGAAAAATATAGCATATCAGCCCGGCTGACCTTCAGCAATTCTCTTCTGAAAGAGGAGCATCTCTCAGATAAAAAATGCAATGAACTCTGCGCATTGTTTGCAGCAGGCGAAGGCGTTCAGAATGGTGTTATCATATATTCGGATTTGCTTTTATCATATTTAAAAGAAAAATATCCGGGAATGTATTTCGTTTCGTCTACCACCAAAGTCCTGACGGATTTCGAACAGTTCCGGGAAGAAGTAAAGCGGGCAGAGTTCCGCTATGTTGTACCGGATTTTCGCTTGAACAAAGCCTTTGATAAATTAGAGACACTGTCAGAAGAGGAAAAAGCGAAAACAGAATTTCTCTGTAATGAATGCTGCTGGTTTGGCTGCAGGGACAGAAAAGACTGTTATGAAGCAGTCAGCCGTAAGAATCTGGGCGAAAATGTAGAACATCATTGCAACGCACCGGATGCAGGAGAAGGCTACCGTTTCTCAAAAGCCATGACAAATCCGGGCTTCATCGGAATAGAAGATATCCGGGAAAAATATCTGCCAATGGGATTTTACAATTTTAAAATCGAAGGACGCGGACTTGGCAGCGCATTGATATTAGAGTTTTTATTATATTATATGACAAAGCCGGAATACCAGCTTCGGGTCAGGGAAGAAATTTATCTGGATAATACACTGGATTTGTTTTAAGATAACAGTGCCGTTTTATGCGAATCTCAATAACAAGTCTGATGCATTTTTGGAGTAGTTAGGAAAATACAGAAAGAGGAAAATTATGGAAATGAATGCAGCCAGTAAAATGAAACTGGAAAAAAGAATGATAAACCTGTCCTTTATCGGAAGCGTACTCTTTGTACTGGCAGAGGGAATCATGGCATATATCAGCCACTCCCATGCAATACTGATGGACTGCGTTTTTGACGTGACAGACTTGATAATGATAGGACCGTTCCTGGTGCTGGTGCCGCTGTTGTATCGCCCGGTAACAGAGCGCAGGCCTTATGGATTTTCTCAGGTGGAATCCTTATTTTTGGTAATCAAGTACAGCGTACTTTTGGCAGTTACCATCCAGCTTTTAATTGACAGCGTGCAAAGCATCCTACATGGCGGACATATGGTAAACGCCAGCCAGCTTGCAGGCTTTGAGTTTGGCGTATTTGTAGGCTGTCTTGTCATTTATTTCCTGCTGCATTATTTCAGCAAACGTTATGCATCTGTAGTAGTAAAAGCGGAAATGTATAACTGGAAATTAGATGTAGTCAGCAGCTTTGGCGTATCTGCTGCATTCTTTGGGCAGTTCCTATTGCAGAAGACACCGTATGAATGGCTGGCTCCATACATAGACCCGGTAGTGGCAATTGTGATGGCACTGATTCTGATTGTAGAACCGGTGAAAATGATATTGCATGGACTCAGGGAGCTGGTGCTCTTTGCACCGGAGCAGGAAGTCATGGATCAGATTCGCTCCATTGCAGAACAGTATATGCAGACCTGTTCCTATACCATAGAATTTTTGGATGTCATCCAGACCGGACGTAAGACCTGGGTGGAAATATACATAGACAGCCCCAACGATATTATTACAATACAGTCCCTTACCAGAATCAGAAATGGAATCCGGGAAGAATTAAAGAAATACTTTGACCAGATTTATGTAGAACTGATACCGGATTTGCCGGAGTAAACAATAATACCGGACACAGGTGCCGGAGCGTAAAAAAGTGCCGATGGAAAATTCCACCGACACTTTTTAAGTTACCAGAAATCGTAAGAATCTGCCAGTGGCAGTTTTCTTATGATTATATGAAACGGAGATGGCGGGATTCGAACCCGCGTGCCCCGGAGGGCTAGCGCATTTCGAGTGCGCCCCGTTATGACCACTTCGATACATCTCCAGATAAAAAAGAGTGCATACACTTTGTTACATTCGCGCGATAAAGTATTTTGCACAATAACACATATATCATACAATATTTTCCTGCTGGATGCAAGCAGATTTCATTGACAGACCCGGAAAATGCCCGTATAATGTGGTATGCATATTGGTTATAGTGACCATAACTAGGAGGATTAGGCAAATGAATAATGAAAAAGAGTTCAAGCCGTATATTCCGGCAGACAAAGTCTTACCGGAACTTACGCCAGTCTCTATC
>JBNMJI010000160.1:0-4725 GCA_050873725.1 Roseburia sp. | reverse complement strand
ATCATGGGCTTAACTAAGCCTATTGAACAATATTTATGTAGTAACTTATTAAACCTAGATACATATATTTTGTATCTAAAAGATATTATACGAGGAGCGAAGATAATGTCAAAAGCAATTGCAGTAAAAAAGAAAATGAGCGGAAAAGATATTGCATTTAAAATTGCAGATTACACCTTTTTTATCCTGTTTGCATTAATCTGCGCTTACCCGTTCTATTATCTGATTATCAATTCAATCAGTGCAAATGACTTAAGTGCAAACGGAATGGTTAACTTTATTCCAAAGCAGATTCAGTTTCAGAATTACATAGATGTCAGCAAGTTAAGTGGTCTTGGCAGTGCAATTATTGTATCTGTTGCAAGAACTGTAATCGGTACAGCCTGTACCGTAATGGCATCTGCATTTTTAGGATTTATGTTCACCCAGCAGAAAATGTGGCACCGGAAGTTATGGTACCGCCTGATGGTAGTAACCATGTACTTTAACGCAGGAATGATTCCAATGTTTATGACAATGAAAACCCTGCACCTGACCAACTCCTTCTGGGTATATATTATTCCGGCCATTGTACAGCCATTTAATATCATTATGGTAAAGACATATGTGGAATCCATTCCACCGGCATTACAGGAAGCAGCAGAAATTGATGGAGCAGGAGTCATGACAAGATTCTTTAAAATCATACTTCCAACCAGCAAACCAATCCTTGCAACCATTGCAATCTGGTCAGCAGTTGGACAGTGGAACTCCTTCCAGGATACCCTGCTTTATATTACAGATCAGAAATTATATTCCCTGCAGTATCTGTTGTACACCTATCTGAATCAGGCAAGTTCCATTGCAACACTGGTGAAATCCACCGGAAATGTTTCAGCGGTAGCAAACCTTGCAACACAGCAGACACCGACATCTATCCGGATGACAATTTCAGTTATTGTTGTATTACCGATATTATTTATTTACCCGATGTTTCAGAAACAGTTTGTAAAAGGAATCATGATTGGTTCTGTAAAAGGTTAATAAGAGGCATTGCTTCTTATAAATAAATTATAGTAAAATAAGAAAAGGTTAAGGAGGACTTTACTATGAGAAAGGCATCAAAGAAAAGGATTGTGGCAGTGGCACTTACAGCAGCCATGGTTGCAACTTCGTTTACCGGATGTGGAAAAGGAAGCGGAGAAAAGGAAGTGACAGGTTCACAGCCTGGAGGACCGTATGAAGATTTCATTACGGTAGATGTATTTGACAGTCAGGCAAATTTCCAGGGCATTCAGTCCGGCTGGTTTGCAAAGATTGTAAAAGATAAGTTCAATATGGAATTGAACATTATCGCACCAAACGTAGCAGGTGGTGGAGATACTTTATATCAGACCCGTTCTGCCAATGGTGATCTGGGGGACTTAATTATTACTAATGTGGATAAGAGCCGTCTGAAAGATATGGTATCTGCAGGATTAATTTTAGACATGACAGATTATTCTTCAAAATGTGATAATCTGAATAAATATAAAGACGCAATTGATGGGGCAAGTTCACTTGCCGGTGAAGATGGTATGTGGGCAGTGCCGAGTGAGATTTCCAATCAGCCGGCAACAGATCCTTGTGAAGCAACAGAGCCAACCAATGCACCGTCTTTACGCTGGGATTTATATGGTCAGGTAGGATATCCGGAAATGAATACTCTGGAAGATTTACTTCCTGTATTAAAGGATATGCAGGATGCAGCAGGAACCAGTGATTCCGGTAAAGATGTATATGCATTTTCACTTTTCAAAGACTGGGATGGTGACATTATGCAGAATGCAGGAGGGTTATGTGCATTGTATGGATATGAACCAATGGGATTCTGTATGGCAAAGGATGATGGAAGTGACATCCAGAGCGTAATCGATGATGATGGAATTTATGTAAGAAGCTTAAAACTTCTCTATGAAGCAAATCAGATGGGTCTGGTAGATCCGGAATCTACAACCCAGAACTTTGATAATGTACAGACCAAGTACAAAGATGGCGGAGTATTATATTCCCTGTGGCCATGGCTTGGAGCAGGACAGTATAACACAGCAGAGAATATGGCTGCAGGCAAAGGATTCCAGTCAGCAACCATCAAAGATATGCAGTGCCTTTCCTATGGTTCCATGCCTTATGGAAAGATGGAAGCAGCAATCATGGTAGGAAGCAAAGCAGAAGATCCACAGAGACTGGTTGACTTTATTGACTGGCTCTATTCTCCGGAAGGTATTGAAGCATCCTGCCAGCAGACTGGTGGAACCTGTGGCCCGGAAGGTCTGACCTGGGAAATGAAAGACGGAACCCCGACATTAACTGATTTTGGTGTACAGGCATTTGTTGATATTGACAATGACTTACAGGTCCCGGATGAATGGGGCGGCGGAACATGGAAAGATGGTATTTCAGCATTGAACTTTAAGACAGTTGGTCTTGTGGATACAGATCCGGATACCGGAATGTGTTATAACTACCAGCGCTGGGATGATTACGCACAGAGAACAGCAACTACTTTATCAGAAGACTGGTCTGCGCACAATGATAATGCAAATAATGCGATTGAGTACATGAAAGACAATAATCTGTTATTGGTATTACCTGGAACAGATTATGCAACTCCGGAATATTCTACAGACATCAGTACCATCAAGGAACAGTGTAAACAGAGCATTGTTGCTTATTCCTGGAAAATGGTATTTGCCAGCAGTGAAGATGAATTTAATACTTTACTTGCACAGATGCAGAATACAGTAAACGGACTTGGATTTGATCAGGTATATGCAGTAGATGAACAGAACTGCAAAGACAAATTTGCAGCAATCGAAGAAGCACTGAAATAAAACAGAAAACGTAAAGAGGACACTGGTGCAATTTCCATCAGTGTCTTCTTTTATAAGCAATAGTTTTGAAAAAACAGCCGTATTCAGGAGGAAATTTATTATGATTCCATATGAGAAAATGAATAAGATAATGTATGGTGGGGATTACAATCCGGAGCAATGGCCGGAAGAAATCTGGAAAGAGGATATGCGTCTGCTCCCTATGGCAGGAGTGGATATTGTGACATTAAATGTCTTTTCCTGGGCAGCAATTCAACCGGATGAAAATACCTATGATTTCAGCCGCCTGGATAAGATTGTGGATATGGTAGAAGCACATGGAATGAAAATCTGCATGGCAACATCTACCGGAGCACATCCGGCGTGGATGGCACACCGGCATCCGGATATTTTAAGAGTAGATTTTGACGGAAGAAAGAGAAAATTTGGCGGCAGGCATAATTCCTGCCCCAACAGCCCGACATACCGGACCTATGCGCCTGTACTGGCAGCAAAGTTAGCAGAACATTATAAAGACAGAAAGAGTATCGTCTGCTGGCATATTTCCAATGAATTTGGTGGAGAGTGTTTCTGTGAAAACTGTGAAAAGAAATTCAGACAATGGCTGCAAAAACGTTATCAGACACTGGATGCTTTAAATCATGCATGGAATACAGCGTTCTGGGGACATACTTTTTATGATTGGGATGAAATTGTAGTACCGGATATGCGAAGCGAACATTTTGCTTATGAGCGTACTATGTTTCAGGGTATTTCTTTAGATTACCGCCGCTTTATGTCTGATTCCATACTGGATTGTTACAAACTGGAGTACGATGCAGTCAAAAAATATATACCGGATGCGGCCATTACAACAAATCTTATGGGATTTTTTAAACAGCTTGATTATTTTAAATGGGCAAAAGAGATGGATTTTGTGTCATGGGACAATTATCCGGCCAATGAAGATTCTTATGCCAAAATAGCAATGGCACATGACCTGATGAGGGGCATTAAGCAGGGGGAACCGTTTGCATTAATGGAACAGACACCGAGTGTAACCAACTGGCTTCCATACAATGCATTAAAACGTCCGGGAGTTATGCGGCTTTGGAGTTATCAGGCAGTCGCCCATGGCGCAGATACGGTTATGTTTTTCCAGATGAGGCGGACAGTGGGTGCCTGTGAGAAATATCATGGGGCAGTGATTGACCATGTAGGAAATGAACATACCAGAGTATTTCGGGAAGTGGCAGAACTGGGCGAAGAATTAAAAGGATTAGATGGCAGAATATTGGGAAGCAGAACAAAATCGGATATTGCAATTTTGATGGACTGGGATAATTGGTGGGCAATCGAATATTCTGCAGGTCCAAGCTGTAATCTGAAATATCGCAGGGAACTGGAGCGGTTCTATGAGCCGCTGCGTCAGATGAATTATAATGTGGATATTATTTCACCGGAAGATGATTTTGGTGGATATAAGCTGATTATTGCACCGGTATTCTATATGGTAAAAGAAGGTGCAGATGCGAAAGTCAGAAATTATGTAAAAGACGGAGGAAGATTCCTTACTACTTATTTCAGTGGTTATGTACAGGAAAATGATCTGGTAGTTTTAGGCGGATATCCAGGCAAATTGCGCGATATTCTGGGTATCTGGGTAGAAGAAGAGGACGCCCTTCCGGAAGGAGCACAGAATAGCTTTTTCTATCAGGGAAAGGAATATCCGGCTGAAATGCTCTGTGATTTATTACATCTGGAAGGAGCAGAGGAACTGGATGACTCCGGATATCAGAAAGATTTTTACCAGGGAATGCCGGTTCTTACCAGACATGCTTTGGGAAAAGGTTTTGGATATTATCTGGCAGCTGCATCGAATGAGGCATTCTAT
>JBNMJI010000159.1:0-4726 GCA_050873725.1 Roseburia sp. | reverse complement strand
CGGACATGATGTAGGTGGAGCCAATATCGTATCCACCGGAGTGAAAGCAGATACCTTTTCCTTTGATAATGTAAAAGAAGAAGAGACCTCGACAGAAACAGCAACCACCACAAAGCACAAGTTCCAGATTAATATCTGGAAAGTATTACTGGGAATTCTTGGAGTTGCTGCACTTGCGGTAATTGTTTTCCTGATTCGCAGAGTTGCAGATAATTTCTATATTATCAGACACAAATACTTCTCAAAGAGCAAACCGGACAAGCGTTATAAGACGATAAAGCGGAATTATCGCAGTAAGAAACGTCGCAGAAGAAGAAAATAGTCTTAAAAATTACAATAGAACAATTGAAAAAGACAAGAATAAAAAGAAACGACAATATTTAAATTTAAATATTGTCGTTTTACTTTACCTTGGACATTAACGTCAGGACAAGCTATATTCTGATAATTTGTGGATAATTTCATTATTATTCTGTTATTGCAACAGAGTTATCCACACTATTTGGATAATTATCATCAATTTGTGGATAACAGAGTCTGCAGGTAGGAAATGATACGGCTGCGCTCTCTTGTATAGATGATAATGCCGTTATAAGCCTTTACCATAGTATCATAATGTCCCTTTAAACTGATGGAAGAGCTTAAGGTATACATCAGATAATCGGCAAGCTCGGTTGGTACTTCAATCAGCAGCGGTTCGGATTCTTCCAGGCTCTTTAAGGAAGCTTCACCGGATTGCAGCAGGCGGCTGATTTCTTTATCCTGCTCAAACTGCTCAGATGTTTTATTTACAATAAAGTAACCCTTTTCATCCCGGGGCATATCCATTGCCTTGATGGCACGCTGCACCTGTTTGGTCAGTGCATCGGAGGCAGGATAGAGGGACTGGAAATATCCCATAAAATCTGAAGCCTGTCGGAAGTGTTCATTACAGCCCTTTTCTAAGACTTCCGTAACCAGAATACGTTTGATAATCTTCTGGCAGGTTTCCCGGGAAGGGTTTTTGCGGGTAGAATTTTCTGTTTCCATAGATACCTCATTTATCAAAAACTGACGCATATTCGAATAGACATATACGACATCAAATATTGTTCCAAGCAAATTATACGACAAGAAAGTAACTTTTACAACGACAAATTAAAAAATATAGGACAAATTGCAACAGAAATTGACAAGCGGCAAAAATTAACTTATACTAGAAGAAAAATGCGAAGGAGCGATATCTATGAATGCGAAGCAGAAAGAGCAGACCATTGAAGAGATAAAGAAGCTTTTAGAAGAAAATAATGGCATTGTGAAAGCCGAAAAATTATATCCTTTGGGATTGACATATAAGAGCATTCAGGGACTGGTGAAAGCCGGCATTCTTGATCATGTAAAGAGCGGATATTATTCCATGGGTTACGAAGAGAAGCCGCAGGAAGAAATCATCCTGGGACTGTTTCCGGATGGAATCTTATGTATGGACAGTGCCCTTTACTATTACGGGTATATTGAGAAGCGTCCTTATGAATGGAGTATTGCCATCAGCAAGAATACTTCGAAGTCAAGGTTCCGCATGGAATATCCGGTGGTGAAACCATATTATACAGAGCCGGAGGTCATGGAGCTTGGTGTAACGACCATTCCTTTTGCCGGGGGCGAGATGAAGATTTATGAAAAGGAGCGTCTCATCTGTGACTGCCTTAAATATGAAGAGCGTCTGGAACGGGAAGATTTAAAGAAGGCGCTTCTGGCATTTATTAATGAGCCGAAGAAGGATATTGCAAAATTAATGGAATATGCCAGAGCCCGCAAGGTTGTGGCAAAGGTTCAGAGCAGAATTGGAGTGTGGCTGTAGTGGCAGAGTGCATACTGAGTGAATCATTAATCCGGCAGAGAAGCGAGGATTTGCAAATCCCTTTTGTGGACCTGCTTCCATCTGCCGTAACCGAGTATTTCCTATATCAGATAAGTAAATCGACATTTGCAGAGAAGCTCTATCTTAGAAATGGCAGCAGCCTTGGCGTGGAGAATTACCGCAGAAAGCGGGTCTTTTCCCTTTCTTATTACTATCAGGTAATAAAGGATGAGCAGTTAACGGAAATGCAGTTAGAGCAGCTTATGAAAGAGGTGTTAAGCCGCAAGCCGGAGTACACCTATACGATAGGCAAAGAAAAAGCGGGCAGCTATCAGATAGAGGTGCTGGCAAAATCAAAGGAGCATGAAGTTCCCATTACCCTGCGTTTTCAGGAGCTTCGGGATGAGCAGATGCAGCCGGCTCATGGAGAACTGCCATTTTTCTTACAGGAGAATACAGTAATTCAGTTCCTGCAATATCCCTATGAGCAGGTTGTGGCGGAGAATTTCGTGGAAATCTTAGAGAAAATGGAATTAATCAACGACCTGTCCTGCTATGAAGAAATCTATGGAATCTTAAAGAAAGAGGCTTTGGATGGCAGAAAGGTTGAGCAGCAGATTATCGAAGTAGGAAAGATAAGAGAGCTGACCTTTGGAAAAGACCGGCTGGATACCGTCCTTCATTATAAGGATTATACTTATATGAAGCGGAAATGGGCGGCATACTTAAAGCGTGAGCGTAAAAAAGAGCCAGACTGGGCAGAAGTGATGACTCTTTTGGAAGCCTTCTTCCCACCGGTCTGGCGTGCGATTATCAAAGATGAAATTTTTATCGGAGACTGGATGCCGGAGCTGTGCCGTTTCCTGTAAATGTTTAGTGGCTGTAGTCACGGATTAACGTCTTTAAGAAACCAAGGATAGACCTTGGCTTGCGGGAGTCAAAGCATGGAACTTCCTCGCATTTGTAGCCGAAATCACTGGCAATGGCAACGAGACCGGAAACCGGATGCAGCGGAGTCTCATTTAATTCACTGCTCAAAAGCTCGATTTTAAAGCAGTCTTCATCCTCTAAGTCACAGGTGAGGATGAGGTCAACATTCGTAATATTGGTAAAATCTTTTTCCGAATCAAAGATGGCAGCTTTTATGCCATCTTTTTTTAATGCCTCCAATACCTGGTTGCAGAAGGTCTTTTTATCGATGATGGAATCCCCTACCAGCGAAACCACCGGAATACTGAAAGCAACATTGCCTGCTGCCGGCAGTTCCAGTTCAATGTCTTCATCGAAAAGCTCTCCCCGCTCGGAAAGCAGTTTTAATGCGTGGTAATAGTGGGTGCGGGTATTGATATTAAAAAATTGTTCGTTCAGTGGAACCGGACATATTTTTGCCAGCTCATCTTCCGAGATGTAGCCGGCATTGCATTTCTCATGAAGCCGGTTAAAGGAATATTGATGAAAGAGCATGGCTTTTCCCACCTGTGGAATGCAGCTTTTGGAGTAAACAGCAGAGAGGGTCTCCAGCTGGTCGTTGGCACGGGCAATCGCCCAGATAGGATGTTCCTGCGGCTGTGACAACAGATAAAGTCCCAGTGCCGGTTCCACAAAAGGGGTGTCCACGGAAATGAAAAAGGCACGTTCTTCTGAAATCATGGAAAGTGCGCTGAAGATACCGGACAGTGGGCCGGCATTTCCATAGATGTCTCCAATGGTTGTCACCGGAAGATTCAGATGCGTGTAATCATTTTTCTGTTGGACAGAAAGGTAGATTTTCGGAAAATCCGGCTGAAATTTCCGAACCAGATATTCAATCAGGCAGCAGTCCCCAAAAGGGAGCAAAGCCTTGTCCGTACCGATTCTTGTACTTTTTCCACCACATAATATAACCAGTGCATGACTCATAACATTTACCTCATGTAATATTTTACCTTCTCAAAAGTTCTTCCATCATAACATAAATCAGTCTGCCTGTAAAACAAACATATCATTTCTCATATGTACCCGTTCGATTTCGTTGCGGCGGTAGGTCTGAATCAGATAGTGATTTTTCCGGTCAAAGACCAGAGCAATCTTCTTCGTAAAGGTGGAAGTTCCCGGAGTATATTCAATGATATGTAAGGATGCACGGTACTGTTTCTTTAATTTCCAGATGTCCATCAGACCGATTCCGCTGCCGCCACTGTCCTTGTGGGTAGTGTGCTGGGTCTGACCGAAATCTTCAAAAAGCTGCACATCAAAGGCATTTCCGCTGTCGGAAATCTCTATGGTGCAATTATTTTCATCTTGGCAAAGGTAGGCGGAAAGGCTGCGCACCTTACTGTCACCAATGGCAATCATGGCATTTTCCAGTAAATCCGCCAGAAGGTGGGAAAGGTCTTCCCCGGAAATCACATCCTCTGTCATCTTTACAATATCGCCTGTGATGTGCAGGGAAAAGTTGATGTTCTGCGCCAGAGCACGCTGCTGCATATAAGTAAAAAGCGCATCTAAGACGCAGACTCCGGTAGCCGGAAGTGCATGTTCATCATGGCGGTAGGAGTTCAGCGTACCTTTCCGATCCTGTGCCATGGTCTTTAACTCATTGGCAAGCTGTTCGCCTTTTTTTCTGGTATCACCGCCTGTAGCTTCCGCCTCTAAGTATTCGCAGACAGCCAGCTCCATTGCCGGAATCAGCTTGTTATCCTTATGAATAATCTTTGCCAGAGCATCATTATTTTCTTCCAGTTCCCGGATGCGGTTGTCTTTCTCACTGAGTTCATTCTGCAGAGCTTTAAGCTCCGACTGCCGCAGCTTCTCCCGGTAGTCACGGGTAATCCGGAACCGCCACCAGCAGTAAAGCAGAAGACCAATCAGGAAAAGGGCGATGAAGAGAAAGATAAATTGTGTAGT
>JBNMJI010000158.1:0-4758 GCA_050873725.1 Roseburia sp. | reverse complement strand
TTTAGGGCCGTGTTTTGGAATCAAAGGTGGAGCTGCAGGTGGCGGATATGCGCAGGTTGTTCCGATGGAAGATTTGAATCTTCATTTTACCGGGGATTTCCATGCGATTACATCAGCAAATAACCTGTTGGCAGCATTACTGGATAATCATATCCAGCAGGGCAACCAGCTTGGCATTGATCCACGTCAGGTAGTGTGGAAACGCTGTATGGATATGAATGACCGTGCACTTAGAAACATTGTAATCGGTCTTGGAAGCAAGATGGATGGTATGGTTCGTGAAGACCATTTCATCATTACAGTTGCATCTGAAATTATGGCTGTTTTATGTCTGGCAGACAATATGGAAGATTTGAAGCGCCGTCTGGGCAGAATTATTGTGGCATATTCCTTTGACGGAAATCCAATTACTGCAGATGATTTACATGCAACCGGTTCCATGGCAGCTCCTTTAAAAGATGCCATCAAACCAAATCTGATTCAGACCTTAGAGCACAATCCTGCCATCGTTCATGGTGGACCATTTGCAAATATTGCCCATGGATGTAACAGTGTCCGTGCCACAAAGACAGCTTTAAAATTAGGTGACATTGCAATTACAGAGGCAGGTTTTGGTGCAGACCTTGGTGCTGAGAAATTCTTTGATATCAAGTGCCGTAAGGCAGGACTTAAACCGGATGCAGTAGTATTGGTAGCAACCATCCGTGCATTAAAATATAATGGTGGTGTTCCAAAGGCAGACCTTGCAAAAGAAGATTTGGAAAGCTTAAAGAAAGGAATTGTAAACTTAGAGAAACATATCGAGAACCTGCAGAAATTTGGTGTTCCGGTTGTTGTTACCTTAAATTCCTTTGTAACAGATACCAAAGAAGAAATTGCATTTGTAGAAAACTTCTGCAAGGAAAGAAACTGTGAATTCGCATTATCTGAAGTATGGGAAAAAGGTGGCGAAGGCGGAATCGAACTTGCAAAGAAAGTACTTGATACATTAGAGCATAAAGAAGCACATTTCAAACCGCTGTATGACGATGAAATGTCTCTTATGGATAAGATTAAAACCATTGCAACGGAAATTTATGGTGCAGATGATGTAACTTACAGCAAAGCTGCATTAAAAGAATTAAAACATATTGAAGAAATGGGAATGGGTAATTTCCCGGTATGTATGGCAAAGACCCAGTATTCTCTTTCGGATGATGCAACAAAGCTTGGAAGACCGACCGGCTTTACAGTAAATGTCCGTGAAGTATATGTTTCTGCAGGAGCAGGTTTCGTGGTAGCAATTACCGGCTCTATTATGACCATGCCGGGACTTCCGAAAGTACCTGCAGCAAATAATATTGACGTAACCAATGATGGCGTAATTACGGGATTGTTTTAGGAGGTATCATGGCATTATTAATTGATGGAAAAAGAATTTCCGCTGAAATAAAAGATGAATTAAAAGAAGAAGTAGCACAGTTAAAGGAACAGGGAATCACAGGCGCACTTGCGGTAATTCAGGTGGGAAATGATCCGGCATCCAGTGTATATGTAAGAAACAAGAAACGTGCCTGCGAATATATCGGAATCGATTCTCTTTCTTATGAACTTCCGGAGGAGACTTCCCAGGATGAATTATTGGCTTTAATCGATAAATTAAATAAAGAAGAACATGTAAAAGGCATTTTGGTACAGCTCCCGCTGCCAAAGGGCATTGATGAAGATGCAGTAATCCGTGCCATTTCTCCGAAGAAGGATGTAGATGGTTTTCATCCGGAAAATGTCGGCGCATTGATGATTGGACAGAAAGGCTATATTTCCTGTACACCAGCCGGAATTATCCAGCTTTTAAAGCGTTCTGACATTGATATAGAGGGAAAACACTGTGTCATTGTTGGAAGAAGCAATATTGTAGGCAAACCGATGGCAATCTTAATGCTGCGTGAGAATGCAACTGTTACGGTAACACATTCGAGAACCCGTAATTTAAAGGAAATCTGTAAAGAAGCAGATATTCTGATTGTAGCAATCGGAAAGAAAGAATTTATTGATGCATCCTATGTAAAAGATGGTGCCGTTGTCATTGATGTAGGAATTCACCGTGATGAAAACAATAAGCTTTCCGGTGATGTGAAATTTGATGAAGTAGAGCCGCTTTGCAGTGCCATTACACCGGTTCCGGGCGGAGTCGGACCAATGACGATTGCAATGTTAATGAACAACTGCGTGGAAGCTATGAGACATGAATAGGAGAAGACTATGAAGTGTGCAAATTGTGGAGCAGAAATAAAATTAGGCTGTGTGTATTGTTCTGTATGTGGAAAAGAAGCGCAGATTGTTCCAGATTATAATGTGGAAGAGGATATTTTAAAAGAATTATTAGAAGAAGACGATATGTCGAATAAGAATACTTCTTCCAACGGAAAGAAGAAAAAAACTTCGAAAAACAGTCGGCAGAAAAAGAAGGAGGAAGAACAGAAGAAGAAACAGAAAAAACTTCTGATTACAGTATCTGTTCTGGTTGCCATTGCCATTATTGGTGTTTTCATTGTTCTTCTGGTGCAGAACAGCCATAAGAAATCCTTTGATTATCAGTATCAGAAGGGAATCAGTTATACCGAAGAGAAGAATTATACCAAGGCATTGACCTATTTTGAACAGGCGGAGAAATTGCAGCCGGATAATGTGGATGTATTACTCCGGATGGCTGATTTGTACCGGCTCCGAAAGGATGAAACATCGGAGGAAGCGTATCTTTTGCAGGTGCTGACCCTTGAGAAGAACAATGAAGAAGCATATCAGATGCTGATTGCTTTATATGATAAGCAAAAGGAATATGATAAACTGCAGGATTTATATGAGCAGGCAGGCTCAGATAAAATAAAAGCTCTGTTTGATGATTATGAAGTAAAAGCTCCGGAGTTTTCAGAAGAGGCCGGGGAATACAATGATGCAATTGAAATTGAGCTGACAGCAGACTCAGACTGTACCATTTATTATACGTTAAACGGTGATTCTCCGATTGAAAAAGGAATGGAATACACAGAACCGATTTCTTTAGAAGATGAGAAGGAATATACCATCAAAGCAGTAGCAAAGGACGCAAGAGGCTTTTATAGTGAGATCGCGGAAGCGGATTATGAAATCGCTTTTGAAGCTCCGGATTCTGCCAGCGTGACGCCTGCTGCCGGAACATATTATGATGCACAGAGCATCAGTATACAGGTTCCTGCCGGTGCAACCGCTTATTACACCTGGGATGGCTCAACACCGACCCAAAGCTCCGATGTCTACAGCGGACCACTTGAAATGCCACAGGGCAATAATGTGTTGTCTGTTCTTGTGGTAGATGCCCATGGACTGGCAAGCCCGGTAGTAAGATATAATTACATTTATCTGCCGGAATAAGTGATAGAAGATAAAAAATACCCCGGAATGAAAACGGATAAGTGATATGTACCCTCTTTACTGGGCAACCAGTAAGGAGGGTGTTTTTATGCGTTATAGTTATGAGTTTAAACTGATGTGTGTTGAATTGTATCATTCAGGTTCGTATCCAGATATCCCAGAGGGTGCGAATCCAGATACTCTCAAAAGACATATACGAGAATGGTCTGGATTGGTTGATTTACATGGTCCAGAAGTTTTAAAACATAAGGTGTTCAATAAAGTGTGGACACCGGAAGAAAAACTTGAACTGGTTTTAAAAGTTATTGCAGGCATACCAAGGAGGAAAGTTGCCATAGAAGCAGGTATTAACTCAGGAATGCTTTATCAATGGGTATACAAATATAAATCACAAGGATATAATGGATTAGTAGAAAGTAAAAAAGGACGTCCAACAAAGGAATCAAGAATGAAGAAGTCAACAAATCCATTACCTTTAACAGAATCAGAACGAGAAGAACTGATACGCTTGAGAGCTGAAAACGAATATATCAAAGCTGAGAATGAAGTAATAAAAAAACGGATCGCCTTGAGGCAAGAAAAATGGGCTGCGCAACTCAAGGCGAAAAAGCAGCAATCATCAAAAAACTCAGAGAAAACGGATACCAATTAAAATATCTCCTTAAAGCAATGCACATGGCTAGATCTACTTACTATTTTGAGATTAGCAGAAACGATGTTATTGCCGAACGCAATCAAGAAATACTAGAAGAAATAAAAAGTGTTTTTGTTGAGAACAAGCGCAGATATGGTGTAAGACGGGTTCACCAGGAACTTATTAATCGCGGGTATCAGGTGAACCATAAAAGAGTTCAGCGTCTTATGCATGAAGCAGGTCTAGCCGGAAAAAGACCAAAGGAGAAATATCATTCTTATAAGGGTGAAGTTGGTAAGATTGCTGACAACATAATAGACAGGGATTTCAGTACAACTTTGCCTTTACAAAAATGGACCACAGATGTATCACAGTTCAATTTCTCATGGGGAAAGTGTTATATTTCTCCAGTGCTAGATATGAATACAAATGAAATCATCTCATATGATTTATCCATGAGTCCTAATCTTGAACAGATAAAAAGAATGCTGAATAAAGCATTTGAAAAATTTCCTTCAGTTGAAGGATTGATATTTCATTCAGATCAAGGCTGGCAGTATCAACATGCTTATTTTAGAAATGCTTTACAGGAACATGGCATTATACAATCCATGTCACGAAAAGGTAATTGTTATGATAATTGTATTATGGAGACGTTCTTTGGACGATTAAAAAATGAAATGTATTATGGCTATGAAAAAAACTATTCTTCTTTCGAAGAATTTTCACAAGCG
>JBNMJI010000157.1:0-4808 GCA_050873725.1 Roseburia sp. | reverse complement strand
TTGATGTAGTCAATAATATGGAAAATGAAGCACTTGGCAGCCGTAAAGTTCCGTTTGCAAGAGAACTTTACATTGACAGAGAAGACTTTATGGAAGAGCCTCCAAGAAAATATTTCCGTATGTTCCCGGGCAATGAAGTTCGTCTGATGCATGCATATTTTGTGAAATGCAACAGCTTTGTAAAGGATGAGAACGGAAAAGTAACAGAGATTCACTGTACCTATGACCCGGAATCCAGAGGTGGAAACAGCCCGGATGGAAGAAAGGTAAAAGGAACCATTCACTGGGTGGCAGCACCAACTGCAGTGAAAGCAGAAGTAAGATTATATGAGAATATTGTGGATGAAGAGTTAGGCGTATATAACGAAGATGGAAGCCTGAACTTAAATCCGAATTCTCTTACCGTATTAAAAGAGTGCTATGTAGAGCCAAGCCTTGCAGATGCGAAAGGATATGACAGCTTCCAGTTCGTAAGACAGGGATACTTCTGCGTAGATGCGAAAGATTCAAAAGAAGATGCGCTGGTATTTAACCGCATCGTTTCACTAAAGAGTTCTTATAAACTGCCGGCTCAGCAGTAGAGCGGAGGAATAAACATGAATTTATTTGCTGGATTGGAAAAATTCGGAATAAAGGCAACAGACAGTACAGACCTTTATGCCGATGAGAAAGCAGCAGAAACGAAAACAAAAGAAAAAGTAGAAACAGCCGTAGTGCAGCCCAAGGAAGAGGATTTCCTTTTAGATAAGACCGTGCGCTGCCCGGTATGTGATAAAGAATTTAAGACAAAAATGGTAAAAGCCGGTAAAGTTAAGCGATTAGAGCCGGATGCAGATTTAAGACCAAGACAGCAGTATGTGGATTCTCTGAAATATGATGTGGCATCCTGCCCGAATTGTGGATACACTTCACTAAATCGTTATTTTGAGCATATTACCATGGGACAGATTAAATTAATCAAAGACCAGATTTGCCTGAATTTCCATGCACAGGCACCTTCTACCGATGCAACATGGGATTATGATAAAGCAATTGAAATGCATAAGTTATCCCTGTTTAATGCAATGGTAAAGAAAGCGAGAACCAGTGAAAAGGCATATAACTGTCTGATTCTTGCATGGCTGCTTCGTACCAAAGCAGAAGAATTAGAGACTGCCGGTAAAAAGGAAGAGGCAGCAGCCTGCAGACAGGAGGAGGAATCCTTCTACAAAGAAGCTTATGACGGTATGATGAAGGCAGTAAGCACAGAGATGTTCCCGATTTGTGGAATGGATCAGAGTACCATGGATTATCTTCTCGCAAATATGGCATTCCATTATAAGCAGTATGATGTAACATCAAAATGCTTAAGCCGTGTTTTGAGTTCTGCCAGTGCAAACCGTAAGATTAAGGATAAATCCTTAGAATTAAAAGAAATTATTTTAAAAGAGCTTAAAAAAAATCGATAGGTGGATAGCGGGATGAAGGAATTATGGATTGATTTACAACCGGATTCTCCACGTGCACTTTATGAGCAGATTTACGAATATATTCGTAAGGATATAGCAGACGGTAAGATTTCCCCGGGGGAAAAATTACCGTCTACTCGTTTTATGGCAAAAAATCTGCAAATCAGCAGGAGTACCGTGGAACTGGCATATGAGCAGCTTACAGCAGAGGGCTATATTGAACCGAAACCCTGTGCAGGCTATTTTGTCTGTGATATCAGTATGTTGTATCAGTTGAGTCGTGGACAGGAGAAATCAGAAGAGGGAAGACTCATGGAGCGGCAGAAGAAGCAGTATGAAATCAGCTTTTCACCTTATGAGATTGACCGGAAACATTTTCCCTATGGAATATGGTATCGGATGCATAAGAGTGTAGTACCGGAGGACAATCCGGATTTACTGCTTTCCGGGAATCCCAAAGGAGAATTAAATCTTCGAGCAGCAATCAGCCGCTATCTCTATCAGGCGAGAGGGGTGGTCTGCGATGAAAAACAGATTCTCCTTGGAGCAGGTAATGAGTACCTCCTGCTACTGTTAGCCCAGATTATGGGCAGGGATAAGAAAGTAGCAATGGAGAATTATACCTATTTGCAGGCATATTATACATTCTGTAATATGGGATACCGGGTGCTGGCGGATGAAATTGATGAAGATGGAATCTGCATGGAGGCTATTCGGAGAGAAAATCCAGACATGGTTTATGTCATGCCATCCCATCAGTTTCCGCTGGGAAATGTAATGCCGTTACGAAGACGATTAGAACTGCTGCAGTGGGCGTCCGAAGGAGAAGAACGTTATATCATAGAGGATGACCATGACAGTGAGTTCCGTTATAAAGGAAAACCGATTCCTGCTTTATGGGGAAATGATACCGGAGAGCATGTGATTTACATTGGAACTTTTTCGAAGAGTATTGCACCTTCTCTTCGAATCAGTTTTATGGTACTGCCCCATTCTCTGATGGAGCGGTATCACAGCACTTGTGGTTTCTATGCCTGCACGGTGCCACGGAACAGCCAGGAAGTGTTGTGCCATTTTATGGAAGAAGGGCATTTTGAACGGCACCTCAATCGGATGCGTAATAACTATAAGAATAAGCATGATACATTTATGCGGCTTCTGAAGCGGGAAAACTGGATTCATCGCATTTATGGTGATAATGCCGGGCTTCATGTGCTGGTAGAGCTGGATACGAATTGGAAGGAAGAAGAAGTGGTGGAACAGGCGCGTGAGAGGCACATTGAAATTCATGGACTGGGTGAATATGTGATTCAAAAGCCAAAGGAAAAGAAAGTTCCGACACTGGTATTAGGATATGGTAACCTGACAGAAGAAGAAATGGAACAGGGGCTTGCTGTATTAAGAGGAATTCTGGATAAGTAAAGAAAGACATTACATATCGGCGGCTGCCGAATGTAATGTCTTTTTCTTTTGGATTTATGTTAGATTAGAAAATCCTATTTCTGGTTATTTTTCTCTAATTCCTGCATTTTCATAGCACGAACTTTTAATGGAAGACCAAACAGTGTGATGAATCCATCTGCATCATGGTGGTCATAAAGGTCTCCGGTTGTAAAGCTTGCCAGTGACTCACTGTAGAGAGAGTATGGAGAAGTTGTTCCGGCTTTGATGATGTTTCCTTTGTAGAGTTTGAATTTCACTTCACCGGTTACATATTCCTGTGTAGACTCAACGAATGCCTGAACTGCTTCACGTAAAGGTGTGAACCATTTTCCTTCGTAAACAATCTGAGCCATACGGTTGCCCATATCTTTCTTTACGTCCATAGTAGCACGGTCTAATACAAGTTCCTCTAACTGACGATGTGCTTCCATCAGGATAGTTCCGCCAGGAGTCTCATATACACCACGGGATTTCATACCAACAACACGGTTCTCTACGATATCGATAATACCGATTCCGTGTTTGCCGCCTAAACGGTTTAATTCACGGATGATATCGGAAACTTTCATTTTCTTTCCATTAACAGAGGTAGGAACACCTTTTTCAAAAGTCATGGTTACATATTCACCCTCATCCGGAGCTTTTTCCGGAGAAACACCAAGAACTAAAAGGTGGTCATAGTTTGGCTCATTTGCAGGATCCTCTAACTCAAGACCCTCGTGGCTGATGTGCCATAAGTTACGGTCACGGCTGTAGCTCTGGTCAGTAGAGAATGGAAGATGAATGCCATGTGCTTTACAATATTCGATTTCGGATTCACGGGAATCCATTTTCCATTTGTCATCACGCCAAGGAGCGATGATTTTGATGTCTGGAGCAAGCGCTTTGATAGAAAGCTCGAAACGAATCTGGTCGTTTCCTTTACCTGTTGCACCATGGCAGATAGCAACGGCATTTTCTTTTCTCGCAATTTCAACTAATTTCTTAGCAATACCAGGACGAGCCATAGAAGTTCCTAAGAGATATTTGTTTTCGTATACGGCATCTGCCTGAACACAAGGAACAATGTAGTCATCACAGAATTCATCTGTAATATCTTCAATATATAATTTGGTTGCACCGGATAATTTTGCTCTTTCATCAAGACCATCCAGCTCTTCACCCTGTCCGCAGTCAACGCAGCAGCAGATTACTTCATAATCATAATTTTCTTTTAACCAAGGGATGATAGCGGTTGTATCAAGTCCACCGGAGTACGCTAAAACAACTTTTTCTTTCATAATAATAGGTATCCTTTCTTCAGATGTTTTTTAACTAGGACTAATATACAACAAAAAAATTAAATACGCAAGCGAAAAAATATACATAATATACTCATAAAAATGCATAATTATATACAAAGGGTACATATTTATGTATAAAAAACGGATAATATATTAATAAAGAAGTCTTATAGAATAATAAATTAACTGAAAAAGCGTGAAAACAGAAAATAATACTTGCATAATGCATAAAACGAATGTATAATTATGCACTGTAAATGGCATATAAATTTCGTGTATGCCATAATCTTAAGAAGAAAGAAGATGTAAAAATGATTAAAGCAGGAATTATCGGAGCAACCGGATACGCAGGTGCAGAACTGGTAAGAATTCTTATGGGACATCCTTCCGTAGAGATTAAGTGGTATGGCTCCAGAAGTTATATAGATAAGAAGTATGCAGACGTTTACCGCAATATGTTTGAGATAGTAGAGGATACCTGCCTCGATGATAATATCGAAGAGCTGGCAAAGCAGGTGGATGTTATCTTTACAGCAACACCGCAGGGCTTCCTTGGTTCTGTATTAAATGAGAAGATTTTATCTGAGACCAAGGTAATCGATTTGAGTGCAGATTACCGTATCAAAGATGTAGC
>JBNMJI010000156.1:0-4860 GCA_050873725.1 Roseburia sp. | reverse complement strand
TTATTCTTATGCAGGGCATTTCCTACAGCTCTTGACATCCGTTTGTTTCCGGCAAGTTCCGCTACCTGTCCATAGGTTGCCACCTGCCCCCTTGGAATCTTCTTTACTGCTTCATAAATCCGCTTGGTAGGACTGTCCGTTACCAGATCATAGCTTTCTGCTATCATGCGGCAGATGTCTTTATCCGGGATTGTACCATCCATGACTATGGTATTCCAGTGCTCCTTATTCTGATGATATCCCGGAATGACTGCAGAATAGGCACTCCGCCAGAAATCTCTCCACTGCGGGTCTGCTTTTACATTCAGATTAAGAAATCCATCCCGCATATAGGTCCAGAGAAATGCTTTTTTGCTTGCCCCTACGCGCACTAACTGCCAGTTCTGGTCATGAAACGGTGCCTCCTGATAGGTATCCGGGAAAGACAGTCCGTATGCCAATATTTCTTCTCTTGTTTTCATGCTCCGCTCTATGCTTTTGTCCATATGCAATCCCTTGTAATCTCTGCCAGACTGTGTACTCCACACATTTTCATGGTATCTTCTAATTCAGTTCCTATCTTGGCAACGTAAGACTGTACGCCTCCCCTGCCGCCGCCGTAAACGGCCGTCACAAATGGTCTTGCGATAATTACCGCATCTGCGCCTAAGGCAATTGCCTTAAATACGTCCGTTCCACAACGGATTCCGCCGTCTACAAAAATTTTCATGGAGCCTTTCACTGCATCTGCAATCTCGCCTAAGACTTCTGCCGTTGCCGGGCACTGGTCTAATACCCTGCCGCCGTGATTGGATACCACGATTCCGGCAGCCCCGGCTTCTTTTGCCTTTAAGGCTCCTTTTACAGTCATGATTCCTTTTACAATAAACGGAACTCCGGCAAGCTCTGCCACTTCCCGCAATTCTTCCACGGTCTTACTACCTGCCGGTGGTTCTAAATTCTTAAGAAATGGCAAGCCTGCTGCATCTACATCCATGGCTACCGCAAAGGCTTTTGCTTCATGCACCAGTGCCATTTTTTCTTTGATGATTTCAAGATTCCATGGCTTTACCGTTGGAATTCCAAGCCCCTGTTCTTTGGCAATTGCCTTTGTAGCTGCCACCATGACATTGCTGTCTGTGCCATCCCCGGTAAAGGCTGCGATACCGCATTCCGCACAGGATGATACCAGTATATCATTATAGGAAATGTCATTGAGACAATCTCCGTAATGCAGATTCACCGCTCCTACCGGGCCTGCAAAAAATGGATATTTAAACTCTTTTCCAAATAATTTCAGTGAGGTATCCACCGGAGCGTTTTCTGCAATGGTATCCATCTGCACACGAATCTCTTTCCATTTATCATAATTACGCATGGCAGTATCACCGATTCCCTTTGCACCGGGTCCCGGCATCTGATTCCGGCAGGCTCGTCCATTGCATTCTACACATGCCTTACAATAATTTCCAATCCGTCCTCTTGCCTGTTCGATACATTCTGCATAATTCATTTTTCTTTCCTTCTTTCCACTCTTTTTCTTCTCTGACGTTTACTTATCCACACCGGGTAATGCTTTTTCCAGACAAACCAGTTGTACCCCTGGGATTCCATTAAAGCTGCAGGGAACAATTCCCACTTCTTCATATCCCAACGATGCATAAAGCCTTCTTGCCGCCTGATTCTTTACATTCGTATCCATTCGTAAATAAGGACACTTCTGTTCTGCTGCATACGCCTCATAATCATTTATAAAAGTCGTTCCATATCCTTTTCCATTCTCAGATGGATCAACTACAAGGGTATGAAGCACCATGACCTTGGATTCCGGCACATCTTTATATTTCCAGTCTGCATTTTTATATTCAGGTACCTGTATCTGATTGATGCGTGCTGCCGCAACAACCCGGTTTTCCTGTTCCATCACAAATAATTCTCCGGCTGCTAACGCATCCCTGGCAGTCTGTTCCGTAGGATATATTCCTCTTACCCAGCCCACATGCATGGTCTGATTCTCTTCTTCCGTTAAAATTGCATCATAGATTGCTGCAATTCGGGCAATATCTTCTGCCCTTCCTTTTCGTATCATTCTGTTTTCCCTCTTACTGTTTCTGGTTTCATTTCTTTTTTCTTATTGCTTTATCTGCTGCCAAGCACAATCTGTATCAGGCTCTTATCTAACATCAGGGTTCGATTCCATGGATTTAAAATGACTCCTTCGATTCCTTCTGCCTGCATTGCTCCCTGAAAAAGCTTCTCTATATCAGCTAAAAATGTGGATTTCACACTTCCACCACCTTTTAATTCTTCTTCAAAGCTGCTGAAGGCTGCCCACCAGGTCTTACCCTCTGTCTCAACCGCCTGTAACAGCATCTGGCTTCCACCCTTCGGTGGTTCCACTGCCACAATCACCTGACCGCCTTCCTGCATCCGCCGGCGGATTACTGTCAGTGTATGGGCTAACTGCTCCGGTGTTGCCTCCTGCTGCAACCCGGCAATGGCCTGTTCGATTTTTTCATTTCCTATCAGTCCCTCATCTATTTTTTCATTTGCCATATGTGGATTCCTTTCTACGGGGGTATTTTTTATCTCAATTTTCGCACTCACCATATTCTCACTGTGCCATCTCGAAAATCATAGATTTTCTCGATGTACGTGCTTCGCTCATTATAACACACTTTTGCTGGAAATAGTGGCATCTTAAAGTCATCTGTATTATAATGTCATGGTATTTCATTTTAGGATTAGGAGATTAGACAACATGACATCAACTAAAACCAGAAGTTCCAACATAGAATTATTACGTATTCTGGCTATGTTTATGATTATTATTTTTCATATTTCTGACCACTGCGTAAAGGTACAATTAACAGACACTGCTTCCATTCTGCGCATGCATAACGGACTGTTTTGCAACCCGGTTTTTTATAAGAAGCTCCTGCTTCTTTCCACCTTTGCTCCAATGGGTAAAATCGGAAATGTTATTTTCATTACGATTTCCGGATACTTTATGGTTTCAAAGGGAAACGGAATTAATCTTGCCAAAATTTCCAAGAAATTGCTGTTACAGCTTGGTTTTGCTGCTGTTTCCCTGACACTGGTATCTTCCTTTTGGTACCGCATGACCGATGGTGTCTTTTTAAAACTGGTCAACATCAATAAATTTAACAGCATGTCCTGGTTTGTGGGCTACTATTTCTTCATTATGGTAATCGCTTACCTCTTTTTAAACAAGTTTCTGGCAAAACTGGACAAGCAGAAATATTTTACCTTTCTGATTGTAATATTTGCATTTATCCAGTTCCGCTGGACCGGAAGTATGGCAAATTCCCTGGCTTCCGGACTTCGGACACTGCTGACCGGTATTTTCTTATATGCCTTGGGCGGTTTTATCCACCTTTACAATCCATTTGGTAAAATCAGAACTTATTGCCTCTATCTGATTATTGCAGTTTCCTTCCTGTTTATTTATATTTCTGCTTATAATGTAACGCAGACCAATATTCAGACTTACTTTTTAAATGAAAGCAAGGACATTTTTATCCAGAGTATTCCGTCCTTTTCAGACTATAGCATTATTCCGATTCTCGTAGGGCTTTCTCTGTTTGAAATCTTCCGGCGCATCCATATTCCATGCAGCCGCGTGATTAATTTTGTGGGAGCCTCTACTTTTATGGTTTACCTCTTACATGATAATGCTTTTGCTTACAGTCTCTGGAATACACAGGACTGGATTACCCTGCTTTATGCGCACCCATATATTTACCTGTTTAAGCATCTGCGCTGGGCAGCCGCCACTTTCCTCATTGGGATTCTTTTCTATATTATTTACCTTTGCCTCGGAAAAGCTCTCAGTAAATGCAGGTGGATGGTGATGAAGGAATAATCTTCCAAATATTTGTTGCACAATTCTCCCACTTATGCCATGATAGAATAGGTTTTTAAAAAATACACGGGAGAAAAAGAAAATGGAAGAATTTAAAAAGGATTTATTGAAAGTCTGTGGAAAAAACACCGCTGCACTGATTATTTTCTTTGTATTAGGTGGCGTTTTCCTTGCCTTCGGTCTTCTGATGTGGATTACTGCTTATGATCCGTTTGACGCACAGACCGATGGTTACGCAACAATGGAAGTTACTTATGTAATGGGGCCATTTGCAGAGCTTACCTCTAATGGAAAAGCTCACACAGAATTCTATATTGCAGAGGATTCTGAAGGTTACTGGAGTATCATTGCTACCAAGGGTGAAACTTCCCTGCCGGTCTATGGTGTAGACGTAGATGACACTGATCTCGACAGCTTACCTGCTCACACGATCCGGGGAAAAAGCACCAGCATGCCTCCTCAGGCAGCTCATTATCTGGTGGATTATCTTTCTGATACCGGACTGGACATTACTACTTACAACTATGATGAATACTTTGGCGACCATTATCTGGATACCACACACACAGCCGTTGAAAACAGCATTGTACTCTATGTGATTGCTGCCGTATTTGCAGTTCTTGGTATTATTATTTTTTCAGCAGGCGGCAACAAGAAAAAGGCCGTTAAGAAAAAGATTGCTCTCTTAGAACAGAATGGCGGTCTACAGCGGATTTACTCTGATTTTGCCAACAGCCCACGCATTTTTTCACCAAAGCTTGGCGTTGCTGTTTCCAATCATTTCATACTGGATTACAACAATACAAAGGAAGGCTTCTATGTCACTCCTTTAGACGATATTACGAACGTTTTCAAATGTAACATGTTAAATGGTGACCCGACAACAACCAGCTATATTGCACTGGAAACTGCAGATGGTAAACGTACTCTGGTTGCCGCTCACAGTGGAAAAAGCAAAGATTTTGATCAGGTTCTTAATCAGTTAAAAGCAAATA
>JBNMJI010000155.1:0-4868 GCA_050873725.1 Roseburia sp. | reverse complement strand
TATTACCATATGTATTGCCCTTGGATGCTTCCCGTTCTGCATAATAATCTGCTAAAGATGCTTTTGCAGATACCTGATATCCATAGGAACCATTTCCATTGAACAAAGACTTTACCAAAGACATATCTGCCTTCTTAAAAGTATCCTCATCAATGCTGAATTTATTATCTACACCAACGGTAATTCCAACCTTAGAAAGTAACTTTTCATTGGAATCTGTAGTACGAACCATAGAAGAAACTGCATTGAGGATTCCATTGGTATTGGAATCTTCTGATTTCTTCAACAGGTTATTGTAGCTGTCCACGAAAGCACTTACTCTCTTATAAATTGCGTCTTTATCATAATCTGTTGTGGTATTACCCTTTGCATCGGTTGTTGTCACTTTGTTAAATACAGACTTTCTGGTCTTATCCAGTAACGCATCTGATGCACCCTTTAACTCTTCGGCAGCATCTTCGATTTTTGCCAGAGTCTTGGTATCATCCTTTGCTGTAGATGTTGAAGTCTTCTTATTGGTCTCAACAATCTTGCTGGCAGAATCATTTCCACCATAATATGCTTTCATCAGTTTGAAGTAGGAACCGGTACGAATTGCAGAATAATCAGCAATATTAATTCCTAACAAACCGCCGTTTGAAGATCTGCTTCCATTTGATAATCCGGAAAACAATGTATTAATTGAATTCGAATCATAATTTGAAATACCTATCATACAATCACTCCTTTGATATCTGATGTGTAACATCCTTGTCCCACGTCTGCCTATTGTTAAACCTATTATAGCATTTTCGACACAGAATTGCAATATTGTGTAAATTTCACAACTTTTTATATGATTTCATCTTTCTATTGTGACTTTTCACAAAGTATTTATGGTTTGTTCATAGTTTTGTCATATTTATGGCGTACTATAAAACCATCAAAAGAAACTCATGTTTTTAGATATATTTTTTCATAATAGCCTCGGCATCCGAAAGATGTCGGGGCACTCCTCATTTATGGGGATTATTTTTGATGTTGGCTGGATACCAATATATTTGATAACATAAATTATAGGATTTAACAGGTTTCTATGTTAATTGGCATGGAATACCTGCAGTTCTTAGTACATATTTTTTCTTGATTACAAAATGTCTTTCCGTTGCTTTGACTGACTATCGGCACTGTCCGTCAAAGGCGGATGTTACACAAAAGCTTATAAGGGGCACTAAGAATTTCGAAACATATTGTGTTTTGCCCGGCAACCGGTGCAAATTCACATCCATGTTCAGATTGCACCTCGCCGGCACTTCCTGTGCCGGCGTTGCCGGTTGCAATACGAAATTCTAAGTGCCCCTAATAAGTTTTGTCATACATCCGTCCTTTTGACGAACAGTGCGATAGTTTGTCAAACATTGGAAAGACATTTTTTATATTGTAAAAAGAAAAATATGTGCTTTAGAACTGCAGTATTTTATGCCTGACATAGAAACCTATTAAATCCTGCAATTCTTTGTTATTCAACATTATTGGTATCCAGCCAACATTAAAATCCATCCTACAAATTCTCAATCTGCCAGTCTATCGGTGCTACCCCATGCTCCTCTAAAAATGCATTTGCCTGTGAAAAATGTTTGCATCCGAAGAAGCCGCGGTATGCAGAAAGAGGACTTGGATGAGGTGCTTTTAAAATCAGATGCTTCGGATTGGTGAGCATCGGAATTTTACTCTGCGCCGGTCTGCCCCACAACATATAAACAATTGGTCTGTCCTGCGCATTGACTGCCTGGATAATAGCATCCGTAAACTGCTCCCAGCCTTTGCCCCGATGGGAATTCGCCTGATGTGCACGGACGGTCAGAACCGTGTTCAATAATAATACGCCCTGCTTTGCCCATTTTTCCAGATAACCATTGTTAGGGATATAGCAGCCCAGGTCATCCTGTAATTCTTTATAGATGTTCTGTAAAGAAGGTGGAATCTCCTTCTGATCCGGCAGCACTGAAAAGCTAAGACCATGTGCCTGATGTTCATTATGGTATGGATCCTGTCCTAAAATTAACACCTTTACTTCTGAAAGAGGTGTCAGATGCAATGCATTAAAAATATCATCTGCCGGTGGATATACCACATGAGTGCTGTACTCTTTCTTTACAAATTCATATAAATCTCTGTAATATGGCTTTTTAAACTCGGCAGATACACTGTCCAGCCAGTCATTGGTAATCATTGCCATAGTTTTATCTCCTTACTGATACCCCGCGACCTGCAAGATAATTCTTAAGGTCCATAATTTCAAGTTCTTTATAATGGAACAAAGATGCTGCCAGTGCTGCATCTGCCTTACCTTCTGTCAAAGCTTCGTAGAAATGCTCTTTCGTTCCGGCCCCTCCGGAAGCAATGACCGGGATAGATACATTTTCTGCAATCTGTCTGGTCAGCTCCAAATCGTAACCGGCTTTTGTGCCATCGCAGTCCATACTGGTCAAAAGAATTTCTCCGGCTCCAAGCTTCTCGACTTTCATTGCCCATTCAACCGCATCAATGCCTACATCAATTCTTCCGCCATTTTTATAAATGTTCCAGCCGCTGCCATCTTCTCTTCTTCTCGCGTCAATGGCAACAACCACGCACTGGCTTCCGAATTTGTCTGCCGCATCACTGATTAACTGCGGTGTATTAATTGCAGAAGAATTAATAGAAATCTTGTCTGCACCTTCCCGAAGCAGTACTTTAAAATCTTCTACGCTACGGATTCCTCCGCCTACGGTAAACGGAATAAATACATTTTCTGCCACACGTCTTACCATATCTACTACCGTATTACGGTTATCGGAGGACGCTGTAATATCCAGAAATACCACTTCATCTGCTCCGGCTTTATCATAAGCTGCTGCAATTTCCACCGGGTCACCGGCATCTCTTAAATTCACAAAGTTCACACCTTTTACAACTCTTCCATCATTGACATCCAGACATGGAATAATTCTCTTGGTAAACATTATTTCACACCTCCCTGTAATGACGCAAAGTTCTTAAGTATCTTCAGCCCAACGGAGCTGCTCTTCTCCGGATGGAACTGACATGCAAAAATATTATCCTGCTCCACAGATGCATGAATAGTGACTCCATATTCTGTGGTTGCTTTTACGATTTCTTCATGCTTTGCCTGCAAATAATAAGAATGCACGAAATATACATAAGCATCCATCGGCACGTCCTGAAACAGTCTTCCATTATTCTGTAAATGCAGGGAGTTCCAGCCGATATGCGGAATTTTGAGTCCATAGGTATCCGGAATCCGTACAATTTTTCCCTCTAAAAGTCCAAGTCCCTCTACTCCTTCTGACTCTTCGCTTCCTTCAAACATCAGCTGAAGTCCAAGGCAGATTCCAAGGAATGGCACTTTTTTTTCACATACTTCATGGATGACCTTGTCTAACT
The DNA here is from genome assembly GCA_050873725.1 of Roseburia sp. GTDB lineage: Bacteria > Bacillota > Clostridia > Lachnospirales > Lachnospiraceae > Roseburia_C. The sequence goes on along the minus strand of JBNMJI010000155.1, from coordinate 1,442 downwards.
CATAGCGTTTCAGATTATCCATTGCTACACCAAAGGAACCAACGCCCGGTAAAATCACCTTATCTGCCTGTTCAATGGTACGAAAATCTCTGGTGATAACGCTTTCCTCGCCAAGATAAGCCAGTGCTTTTTCCACACTTTTTAAGTTTCCTGCATCGTAGTCAATAATTGCTATCATAATGTTCTCCTATTCCAGTCCTGCTGCTGTAAGTATCTCCTGAATTGCCTTTGTATAATCTGTTCTCTTTGTCATGGCATGCAATTCTGCTGCCTTTTCCTCTGATACCCCAAAATGGTCTGATAACTGCTGTAAAATCTGAGCCTTCAGTCCTGCCATTTCATCTGTTATCTCATATTCCTGAGCCAGATCTGCACCATCTACGCATCTGCCATATCCACGAATCAATGCATCCAAAGCCATTTCATTTTCATTGATTCCACTCAGGCTTTCATACGACTGAATTTCACTCTGTATGGAAGCCAGCATCTGTGCTTTCTTATAGAAATTCTCATCTTTTCCCTTTAAAGAAGATCCTGCCACTGTCTGGAATGCTGTTACATAAGAACCGTTTGCAAAATCATCCTTTGCCTGCTGTATATCCTGTCCATACTGTAAATTAGAGCTTCCCAGCAAAATCAGAATAAGAATAGAAAGTGCCATAACAAAAATCAGAATAACCGGCTTCTTCGGAAGTGGCGGAGTATGGTCAATTTCCTTTGGAGGTTTCTCTTTCTTTACCTTAGGTGCCTTCTCCTTCTTTGGTTTTTCTTTCTTTTCTTTTTTCTCTTTCTTTTTCTTCTCTTTCTTGCCCTTCTTACCGGCTCCCTCATCAGCATCCATCTCTTTTAAGATTTCTCTGTTTTCAGATGAAATACTGCCAAGGCTGTCATCTTCTGCAATCTTGGTATCGTCCTCGTCTTCATCCGGTCCAAACAACGCAGACATGATTTTACTGAAAAAGCCCTGTTTCTTTCTCTTTTCCTTGGCTTCCTTTAAATCCTTTAATTCTTCGATACTTCCAAGACGTTCAAATTCGTCCTGAACTTCACCATCCTCATCCTCTGAGTGTTCTAATTCTTCTCCATTCTCATCTGCTTTTAACAAATCACCAATATCGGATAAGTCAGAATCTCCAGATAACATATCCATAAGATTAATTGCATCGTCATCTTCTGAAAGAAGTGGCTCTTCCTCTTCGGATTCCGTCTTTGGTGCTTCTGGAATTTCTGTTGCCGAATCATCATCTAAAGTATCAAAAAAGCCCAACGGTTCCTCTTCCTCAGAAGCACCGGACTCAGACTCATCCTCTCCGGAATCCTCTACTTTCTTCCGGACTGCATCCATGATGTCATCCACATCTCCCATCATATCAGACGGTGCAGACTCATCTGCTGCCACGTCTGTAGCTTCTGATGAGATTTGTTCTGAAGCATCCCATGGC
>JBNMJI010000154.1:0-4877 GCA_050873725.1 Roseburia sp. | reverse complement strand
GCGGAGTAACACGTACTTCGATTAATGCAGATACTTTTTCCACGCCGGCTTTATCCCAGTTAATTAAGGTATGATAGCCACAGATGATATTTTCTTTCTCCATTGCTTCTAATTCATTCATAACGGCTGCTTCTTCTACGCCTAATACAACAGCCAGTTCTTTTAAATCAATTCTGCTGTTCTTCTCTATAAAGGTTAAAATCTTCTCTCTCATGCTTCAATTTCCTCCAATTGATTTCTGATTTACTACTGAATTACTTTATATAATTCGTCCGTCTTCGGTGGTTCTAAAAATCTGCGCTCGTCTTCATTGATAAGCACACGGTCATTTCCAGCAGTTGCTTTTCCGATTACCGTTGCTTCAATGCCATTTTCCTTCAATCTTCTAATCAGCTCATTTCCATCTGCCGCTGCCATCAGCATGCAGCCGCTGGATATCAGTTCGTATGGATTGATATGGAAAAACTCACAGACTTCTACTGTCTCCTGACGAAGCGGAATCTTCTTTAAGTCGATTTCCAGTCCGACGCCGGATGCTTCTGCCATCTCCCAGAGTGCTCCGAATATACCGCCCTCTGTCACATCATGCATTGCTCCCACGCCAGACTTCACGGCGGTGGCGGCCTCCGGCATTACAGATAAATACCGGTCAAGTGCCTGCGCCTGCTCAACAAAATGTTTGGAAAAATGAGTACAGAGTTCTTCTTCCTTTTCATGGGCAATAATAGCCGTTCCCTCTAAGCCTATCCACTTGGTGGCAATGATGTCCATGCCCGGTTTTGCTCCTCCGGTTGAAACGAGTCCGTTCTTCTTCACTTTTCCTACACCGCATACAGTAACCAGTGGCTGATTTACCACCTTGGTAATCTCGGTATGTCCGCCCATAATCTGAACGGACACCGCCGCGGCAGCCTCTTCCAGCTCCTGCATCAGTTGTTTTAAAAGACTCTCTTCCGTATGCTCCGGCAGCAATATGGTTAACATAACGCCAATCGGTTCCGCTCCGGCACTTGCCAGGTCATTAGTAGTAATGAGAATTGCCAGCTTTCCGATTTCATGCACAGTTCCTGTAATCGGATCCGTAGACATTACAAACATCTCATCCGGGGCAAGGGTAAGAGCAGCACAGTCTTCTCCGACTCCTGCACCCAATACAACTTCCTCTCTCTTCGTATGCAATTGTTTGATTACGGAGCGTTTTAATACGCTTTCCGGCACTTTTCCTATCTTCATAGATTCTTCTTCCCATTTTTACAGCATAAGGCTGTCTCATAGCCGAGGCAGCCTTTCTTGCTTCTTATTTACGCGAGTAGCGGGAAAAATCGCATGCTTGCATGCAGATTTGACGAGCACCGCGATAACTCGAGAAACTCGCAAAGCGTGTTTCTCGTAGTTCTATTTTACAGGTATTCTTACCTGTATCATCTTTCGCCATTTTACTGGGTGGTTGCAGCTCCATCTCCGGTTCCTGTATCTGGTGTTGTCGGTGTTGCCGGTGTTTCCGGTGTCGCTGTATTTGTATCGTCAGCCGGCGGTTCTACTCCGCCGGAAGCAGCCTGCTGTTGCTGCTGTGCTGCTGCTTCTGCTGCTCTTGCTGCTACTGCATCTGAGCACCAGGTTGCTGCCGCAGAACGGATAACTGCTTCATCCTGTGTTGCAATTGCTGCATTCATTGCTCCAATTGCTTCTGCATTATCAGAGCCCATACCTACGGAAATAATTCTAGGTGTTGCTTTATATTTACTGGTATTAAATACCTCTCTGCTCTCTTCTACACCATCTACGGTAACAATCTTCCAAAGTTTTGCAGATTTACCGATGTGTGCTTTCTGAACGGTTACAGTTCCAATCGGATCTGCGGTAGTCTGTACCTGAATGGTCGGCTCTTCTTCGCTGACTGTTTCACTGACAAAGCTTACCTGACGGTTAGCCGGTCTTGTCTCCTGGCCAAATACGTTGAAATATACAATACCGCCACTGCAGTATCCTTCAATATAAATCGGAGCTTCCTGATTATTTTTAAATTTCAAATCCTTTAAATTGCTGGCAATCGCTGCATCCATAGATGGCTGTACGTATGTTACCAGCATGGAATGTGCATAACGCTCGGTAATATCCAGTTCTGCACGGATAACTGCATTATAAAGTGTTGTGGAAACCTGGCATACACCACCACCGTAAGATTCTACGGTTGTACCATTCTCATATGCGCCTGCCAGTTCATATCCGCCGGAAGCATCCAGTGGTGCAATCGCATCATATACGGAAAACTCCTCTCCCGGATAAAGTACGGTTCCATTGATTTTACTTACTGCATTTTTTACATTTGCCACACGTCCGGCAGAAGAATCACTGAAATCAGTAGAAAAAGAACCCAGTAAATCTTTTACTTTAGAAAGCTCTTCTGCAGTTCCTTCCGGCTCTACCACATTTGCCACCAGACTGATGGTTGCGTCTCCACCCTTCCATTCTTCGGTAAAATATTTCTGTAAACTTTCTACAGAAGCATCCTCATCTACTTCGATACCTTCCTGACCATCGATGATTTTAAATTCACCATCTTCACGTGTAAGACCATTGTTGACTGCTTCCTGGTTCAGCTCCTTGGCATGATTTTCCAGAAAACTTTTTGCGGTATCTGAATCTACGGAATATATAATATCAAAAACTTTATTTTCCTTTTCCAGATCTTTCTTTGCTTTGTAACGCTCCAAAAGATTTCCCGTACGGGTATAATTCATTGCTTCTTTTACAATGTCTTTATTGCTCCAGCTCAGTCCCAGATCAGAAGGGCTTGCCTTTACACTGTTATCTGCTGCGGACAGTTCAAAGGTTGCATCCTCATAAGCAGATACTGCTGCTTCTACAGCTGCCTCTGCATCTGATTCGCTCATTCCGCCTACAGACACATCCCCGATATATACGTTCTGTGGAATCACATCTGCATTTTCATCTGCTTTCACAATTGCGGTTGCTGATACACCCGCTGCTACTGCGAGTACCAGTCCCAGAATCGGAAGCACCAATTTTATTTTTTTCATATTCTTCCTCTCAATCTCTTAAACCCTCAAGACATATTAAAGCTTTTTATTCACCAGATTACACTGTGAAAGTTTTGCTAACACTCATTTTATCATATAACTTTGCATTTTCAAGCGTCATAACTACTAATATATTTGACAGAAATACGCGATTTCTGTATATTATGACATGATGAATGCTTAAATAATCCTATGAAAAAATACTGATGCAAAGGGATAATACCATTGCCGCAACGAGAATAATTGCGATAAATCCTGCGAAATATTTTTTTCCTTTGGAATTTTTAAAATTAATCATTTCATTCACCTCATATTATTTTATACTACTATACTTTCGAAAGGAGCAAACTATGTTTCCTATCATACTCATATGTCTTATCATTTTTGTTATTTTTCTGAATTCTAGAAAACGTCAGATCACCAAACAGGAACAGGAGATTACCGAGCAGTTCTGGGCTCGTGAAAATAAAGCCAATGCCACCCGCCGCCGCAGTCTTGATGCCCTTCCTTATATTACAATTCCGGAAGAACTGCTGACCCCACCGTCACAGGCATCCGAAGATATCCTTGCCCTTTATGAAACGCTCCGTCAGCTGTCTGATAAAAAAATCGTAAACCTGAACGGTAAAACAAACACCGATTTAAAATTAGCTTACGGTGCCGCCAACCTTGCTGCACTGACTGAGTTTGACGAAAATTATAACACTTTAATCTGTACCATTGCAAAGCTTGGCAAACTGCTCCGCGGGCAGTCCGAAACAAAAGCCGCCATCAATATTCTGCTCTTTGGAATTCGCTGTGGCAGTGATATTACGGATAATTATACGCTGTTAGTTCCTCTTTTAAAAGAAACGAATGACAGTGGTGCACTGACCGAAGTATATCAGGAGCTTGCCACACTGCCGGAAGACTCCAGAAAGCGTATCAAAGAAAAAATTTCTTAATCCTTCGGACATCTTCCATACTGTGAAATCAGTTTATCCATAAGACGCGATGCTTCGCTTCTGGTCAACTGTTCCCAGACAATGTCAAGTTCTATTTTATGATAATCCGCCAGTTCCTTCAAGTGAATTTTTTGAATTTTCGTTGCAGGAGTCTGGCGTTTTGGTTTATAAATCAAATCTTTCGGTTCAAATATTTCCGGATTCATTTCTCCATATGTCTTTTGTAAATACTGATACAGTTCATGGGTTGCCAGTGCATCATAGATTGCCCGGTGTTCCCGTTCCCGCTCGATATTAAGGTAATCGCAGAGACATTCCAAAGATTTTTTTTCCGGGCGCAGCATACATTTGCGTGCCACTTTCAAAGTATCTACTGCTTTTTTCTCAAAAGGCACTTTTTCATTGACTGCCTGCTGTTTTAAGAAGCTGTAGTCAAATATGATATTGTGTCCCACCAGAATATCATCTCCGATAAACTCTGCCGTCTTATGAAATGCTTCTGCCGGACTTAGGCCTTTCTTCACCATCTCATCGGTTATTCCGGTAAGTTCTGTTATCTCCGGTGTGATTTTTCTGCCGGGATTCACAAAAATATCCATGGTATCTGCTACTTCACCATTTCTTATTTTTGCTGCTCCCACCTCAAGCATGGCATCATTTTTCGGATGAAGTCCCGTCATTTCAAGGTCGATTACTGTATAATCCTGTAGTATCATTTCCGCTTATCCTCTGCTTTGCATAAATCCTGCAAGAAACATTCGCTGCACTTTGGTCCCCTTGCGAAACAGATATTTCTTCCGAACGTTATAATCTGAATGTTATATAAAATCCAGTGATCCTTCGGCAATACTTTCATCAAATCGTATTCTACTTTTACCGGGTCATCCTCTTT
>JBNMJI010000153.1:0-4977 GCA_050873725.1 Roseburia sp. | reverse complement strand
GTCTTTGATAAGGTAAGGGAAGAAGAGAAGTTAGAAAAGGTAACTTCCATGGTAGATGACCCGTTTTTAAAGCGTGGAACAAGAGAGCTTTTTGAACATCTGATGAGCATGAGCAGAAAAAGGCAGTATCAGAAGCTGGCAGAAAAAGGCATTATGGAGCCGATACCATTTGAAGAGGTAGCGGCACTTCCGGATAAAAATATAAGAATCGTATATCAGGGAGAAGAGGGCGCATACAGCCAGATGGCAATGCAGCAGTTTTTCCATGATACCACAAACAGTTATCATGTGCAGACCTGGCGGGATGCCATGGAAGCAATCGAAAAAGGAGAAGCAGATTATGCAGTGCTTCCGATTGAGAATTCTTCTGCCGGAATTGTGTCAGAAAATTATGATTTGCTGGTAGAATATGATAATTGTATCGTGGGAGAACAGATTATTCCAATAGACCACTGCCTGCTCGGAACGAAAGGCTCAAAGCTATCTGATATTGAACAGGTATATTCCCATCCGCAGGCACTGATGCAGTGTGGCAGATATTTGGACGAGCATCGGAACTGGGAAAAACACAGCTTTAAGAATACTGCCATGGCAGCAAAAAAAGTAAAAGAAGATGGTCTCCTAAGACAGGCAGCCATTGCCAGCCGTCTTACTGCCGATATTTACAGGCTTGATATATTGGACGAGCATATCCAGGATAACAGCAATAACTGTACAAAGTTTGTCATTGTAACCGGCCGTAAGATATTCTTAAAGAATGCCGGAAAAATCAGTATCTGCTTTGAAATTCCGCATGAAAGTGGATCTCTTTATCATATGTTATCCCATTTTATTTTTAATGATTTGAACATGAATAAGATAGAATCAAGACCATTAGGAGAGCGGAACTGGGAATATCGTTTCTTTATTGACTTTGAAGGAAATTTAAATGAGAGTGCAGTAAAGAATGCATTGCATGGAATCAAAGAAGAAGCTGAAAACTTTAAAATTCTTGGAAATTATTAGAAAGACAGGTAAGAAGTTAAGATGAAACATTCAGGAGAATTAATTTTATATAAGAACTTTGAAAACGGAGAATTATTTTATAATTTTACATGGATTTTGGAAAACTATGATAGTGAATTTTACAATCGGTCTGATATAGTAGAATTGTATTATAGATGTTTGAACCAACTGATTGAACTGGCAGTGAGCCACGGTTTTGAAGGAAATCTGTGGCACTGTTTTCTTGCGTTTATTATGGTAAATAATGAAAATGCCTACAGTACCGCCTGCGAAATGAAAGGAGCAGTAAACGGAAGTATCAATGCGATTGCAGCCCATGATTTTGCTATTTTAAAAGAAATGTTTGATTATAACTTAAATGAAGTGGCAAAGACTCTGGAAATTGATGATATGGATGTGCTTCAGAATTTCAAGGGACCGGATGATAATGGAAGCGTATTTAACAAACGTATCCGTGACTGCATCTGTGAACTGGCTGTAGAACTGGCAGGAGCAAAGGATACCAATGCATTTCAGGACAGCGTAACCGGATTCTATGCAAGATTTGGTGTGGGAAATCTAGGCTTACATAAGGCATTCCGTATCCAGAATACCAACGGTGTTGTAGAACTGGCACCGATTACCAGAATCGCTCATGTGAAACTCGATGACCTGGTAGGCTATGAAATTGCCAAGAAGAAGCTGGTGGATAATACAGAAGCTTTTGTAAAGGGAAAGAGTGCCAATAACTGTCTGTTGTTTGGTGATGCAGGTACCGGTAAATCAACCAGCATAAAGGCAATTGCCAATCAGTATTATGAGCAGGGACTTCGCCTGATTGAAGTTTATAAGCATCAGTTTAAAGATTTGAACACGGTTATTTCCATGATAAAGAACCGTAATTATAAATTTATTATATATATGGATGATTTATCTTTTGAGGAATTTGAAATTGAATACAAATATTTGAAAGCTGTAATTGAAGGTGGGCTGGAGAAGAAACCGGACAATGTGCTGATTTATGCAACCTCAAACCGCAGACATCTGATTCGTGAGAACTTTTCAGATAAAGAGGAAGTGCGTGAGGATATGCATACTTCTGATACCGTACAGGAAAAACTTTCGCTGGTATATCGTTTTGGTGTATCTATTTACTTTGGAGCACCGACCAAGAAAGAATTCCAGCAGATTGTAGTAGAACTGGCAGAAAAGCAGGGAGTACATCTTCCGGCAGAAGAACTTTTAGCAGAAGCCAACAAATGGGAGTTAAGTCATGGTGGACTTTCCGGAAGAACCGCACAGCAGTTTATCAATTATATGTTAGGACAGGAAGTGTAACAGAAGATTTACACAGGAGGAGGAGCACGGATGAAGACTTTTGCAGCAATTTATATCGGGTCTTATGAAATCAGCCTGAAAGTGTTTGAGCTTTCCATTAAGAGAGGAATCCGGGAAATTGACCATGTCCGCCATAGAATAGAATTGGGAAGGGATGTTTATTCCCAGGGATATGTCGGATATGAGACAGCGGATGAATTGTGTCAGGTGCTGAAAGAATTCGTGGGGATTATGGAGATGTACCGGACGGATGAGTATGAAGCATATTCAGGTCTTGTCATCCGGGATGCACAGAACGAAGCATTTATTTTAGACCAGATACGGATTCGGACCGGACTTAATGTGAAAGTGCTGAGCAATTCGGAACATCGTTTTATCAGTTATAAGACGGTGGCATCCCAGAAGAATTTTGAAGATATGACCAGTCAGAATGCAGCAGTAGTTGATGTAGGTGGTGGCAGTATGCAGATAACACTTTTTGTAAAAGGAAAGGTAGTTACCACGCAGCATCTTCTGATTGGAATTATGCGTGTGCAGGAGAAACTCTTTGACCTTGGCATGCAAAGCGGTAATTATGAGCAGCAGATTCAGGAAGTTGTAGATAAGGAGTTAGAGGTCTTTAAAGCTCTTTATCTGCCAAAGGATGGCATCCGTTATGTCATTTTTATGGGAGATTATATCTCTGCATTTATGCCGAAAATCAGTAAAGAAAATGGCAAATGTATGGTAGATGCGGACGAGTTCTATCGTTATACGGAGAAATTGAGAGCCAAAAATACAGGACAGATTGCAAGAGAATTAGGAATCACCAACGAGAGTGATACATTGCTGATTCCGGCACTGGTTATCTATCGTCAGTTAGTTACCACATTAAATGCCCAGAATGTAGTAGTTCCGGGTGTGAATGTAAATGATGGTATAGCATATGATTATGCACAGCGGCATAATATGGTGAAAGCAACACATGATTTCGAAGAAGATGTAATATCTGCGGCGGAATGTATGTCCAAAAGATATTTCGGCTATCAGCCACATCTTGAAGCATTAGAGCAGATGGCAGTCCGGATATTTGATGCCATGAAGAAGATTCATGGATTGGGAAACAGAGAGCGGTTGATGCTAAGGACAGCAGCCATTCTCCATGATTGTGGTAAATTTGTCAGTCTGGTTAATGGACCGCAGTGCTCCTATGACATTATTATTTCTTCGGAAATTATTGGATTGACTCATCTGGAGCGTGAAATTGTGGCGTCTACGGTACTTTATAATACACTACCGATAGACAGCTATGACAGACTGGCAGATAAGATGGATCATGACAGTTATCTTACTGTAGCCAAGCTTGCAGCTATCCTTAAGGTGGCAAATGCCATGGATAGAAGCCACAAACAGAAATTTAAGAATGTAAAGACATCTGTTTCCGGAAGAAATCTGATTATTACCATAGAGACGGAAGATGATGTGACTTTGGAAAAGGGACTGTTTGAGTCCAAGGCGTCCTTCTTTGAAGAAGTATTCAGTATGAAACCGGTGATTAAAGTGAAAAAGGTCTATAGTTAGGAGAGTATGCGAATGGAAAAATTAAAAGAATATACGAATCCGGAATATTATGAAAACCGTGAGTTGAGCTGGATTAAATTTAATGGCAGAGTATTGAATGAAGCAAGAGACAAATCCATTCCGCTGCTGGAGCGGTTAAAATTTGTCAGCATTACTTCTTCAAATCTGGACGAATTTTTCATGGTACGTGTGGCTTCTTTAAAGGATATGGTACATGCGGGCTATAAGAAAACAGATATTGCCGGTATGACAGCGTCTGAACAGTTAGCAGCCATTAATCATGATACCAGGGAACTGGTAGAACTGCAGTATTCTACTTATAACCGTTCCCTGATTCCACTATTGAATGCAAGGGGAATCTATATTGTAGATGCCTATGAAGATTTGGAGGATTTTCAGGCAGAATATGTAGACCGTTATTTTGAAGAAAATATATATCCGGTACTGACACCGATGGCAGTAGATGCATCCAGACCATTTCCGTTGATTCGCAATAAGACATTAAACATTGTAGCTTTACTGGAAGAAAATCCGAAGAAGGATGACCTCCTTGGCAAAGCAGAAGAGAAGAAGCTTAAGGCAGAGGGGAAGAAGGGCGGATCCATTTATGAATATGCAACCGTTCAGGTGCCATCTGTATTACCAAGGCTGATTCCGATTCCATCCGTAAAGGAAGGCGAGAAATCCTTTATCCTGTTGGAGCAGATTATTGAGAAGAATATTTCCAAATTGTTCTTAGGCCATAAAGTGGTCTGTGCTTATCCGTATCGTATTATGCGTAATGCGGACCTTTCCTTTGATGAGGACGAAGCAGAGGATTTACTGAAAGAAATTGAAAAATCCCTAAAGAAACGGCAGTGGGGCGAAGTTATCCGGCTGGAAGTGGAATATGGCATTGATAAGCGTCTGCTGGCATTTTTAAAGGATGAACTTCGGGTAGAGTCAGAGGATGATATCTTTAAAATTAATGGACCGATTGATTTGACTTACCTGATGAAGATGTATGGACTGGAAGGCTGTGACCATTTGAGAAATGTGCCATATGTGCCACAGCGTGTCCCGGAAATTGAGCCGGGTGCCAATATCTTCGATGAG
>JBNMJI010000152.1:0-5025 GCA_050873725.1 Roseburia sp. | reverse complement strand
CTGCGATTATACCAAGTTAGATGATGCACATGGTTATCTGGATGTTGAGAGCACCGGAGAAGGAACCGGAAAATATATTACCAACGGTAAAGTAATCGATGTAACATGGAAGAAAGCAAATGAAAATGAGCCAACCAGATACTATGATGCTTCCGGAAATGAAATTACATTAAACCAGGGCAAAACCATGGTATGTGTATTGTTAAATGACATGGAGAAGAAATTAAATATCTATGCAACAGAAGATGAGTTTACACCACCTTCCGCAAAATAATTATTTCGAAAATTACTTGAGGTAAATTTATGAGTTCAGGAAAAAAGAGTGAATCCAACTTTTTAGTACAGGGTTCCATTCTTGCAATTGCCTCTATAGTCAGCAGGATAATTGGTCTGCTCTATCGAATCCCGATGACCAATATCATCGGAGATACCGGTAACAGTTATTACAGTGCAGCCTTTGAAATTTATAATATCCTGCTGATTATTTCTGCATACAGCCTGCCACTGGCGGTATCCAAGCTGGTATCTGCCCGTGTCTCGAAGGGGCAAAGAAAAAATGCATATCGAATTGTAAAAGGTGCCCTGCTATTGGCAACCGGTACCGGACTTACTGCAAGTTTGATTCTTTTCTTTGGAGCGTCATTCTTTACAAATATGTTGAATACGCCCCTCAGTATTTTTGCGTTGAAGGTTCTGGCACCAACAATACTGGTAGTTGCAGTGTTGGGTGTCTTACGTGGATTTTTCCAGGGACTTGGTACCATGATGCCGAGTGCCATTTCACAGATCATTGAACAGATTGTCAATGCGATTGTCAGTATTGCAGCAGCATATATTCTCTATGGATATGGTGCAAGAATCGGAGCAGTGCTTGGAAATAAAGAAAAGTATGGCTCTGCTTATGGCGCTGCAGGTGGAACACTGGGTACCAATATGGGAGCTGTGTTTGCACTTTTATTCCTTGGAATGCTGTTTCTGGCGTACAAACGTATTTTTAAACGGCAGATGCGCCGGGATACCAGCAGCAAAACAGAATCCTATCAGAATGTTTTTCGTGTACTGATTATGACCATCGTTCCGGTACTTTTAAGTACCACGATTTATAATATCAGTGCAATTTTAGACCAGGGTATCTATAAGAACGTAGCAGAATTACAGGGCTATAAGCCGGATGATATTGATGTCTGGTGGGGAATCTTCTCCGGAAAATATAAGACCATTATCAATATTCCGATTTCCATTGCTTCTGCGATGGCGGCTTCCTGCGTACCAAATCTTACAGGTGCGTACGCAAGAAAGGACAGAGAGTCTGTTCGAAGCCAGATTAACATTGCAATCCGCTTTATCATGGTAATTGCATTCCCTTGTACCATTGGAATCGCAGTGCTGTCAGGACCGATATTAAAGCTGTTGCATCTTTATGGCAGTACCGGAACTACCGCAGCAACCATGCTGACAACGGGAGCAGTGGCAATTTTATTCTATTCCCTTTCTACATTGTCCAATGGACTGTTACAGGGGATCAACCGGATGAGAGAGCCGGTAAAAAATGCGGCTATCGCATTGGGACTGCATCTGATTGCACTGTTAGTGATGATGTTTGGATTACATCTTGGCATCTATGCGGTGGTATATTCCAATGCATTATTTGCATTCTTTATGTGTCTCTTTAATGCAATGTCCTTACGGAAATACAGTGGCTATCGTCAGGAAGTTGTGAAAACTTTCTTAATCCCGGTGGCAGCTTCTGCCATTATGGGTATCGTAGTCTTTGGTGTTTACAAAGGAATTTTTGCTGTTATTAAAGTAAATGCCATTGCAGCCGTACTTGCAATTGTAATCGGAGCCGTTGTATACGGTGCAATGCTTTTATTATTAAAAGGCTTAAGTGAGGAAGAATTAAAGAAATTCCCGAAGGGATATCTTTTAGTCCGTATTGCCAAGAAATTACATTTGCTATAAGCATGTGATAAAAAGGCGGAACGTAAAAATCTCAGAAAAATTGTATAAAAAGAAGAAGATATGCGCATACTGTTTGTGGTGATGAATATGAAAAACACAAAACGTATGCGCACTTTTTTTCTTGGAGCACTGGTATTATCTACCTTTGCATGGATTGGCGGAAGGCAGTATTATTTGAAACTGAATGAAAAAGAACAGGAAAAAATAGTGCAGGTGCAGGAAGCTGAGACGGAGCAATTCGAGGAAAGTGTGGAAAGTGCAAACATTCAGAATAAAAAAGCATTTGTTGTCCGGGAAGAGGACGGTTATCTGAATGTCTATTTTGGCGAAGAGGATGACTTATATATGTATACAGGAATTGCTTATCAGGGACTGCCGGAGGAATTGAAAAAAGAAATCAGCAATGGAAAAACCTTTGATACATTGGAAGATTTGTACCGTTTCTTAGAAAGCTATTCCAGTTAAAAAGTTGATTGTTTCAGGCTGTTATGATACAATCTAAAAGGCTAAATGGGTTCAAAGATTGCAGAACCCAAAAGAAATAGAGAGAAGAGAAAATAACCGGCATGAGTAAGAATACAGAACGCATAGATATCGCAGTGGTCGGCGGTGGTGCTGCCGGACTGGTAGCAGCCATTATGGCGGCAAGGGGCGGTGCAAAAGTTCTTATTTTAGAGCACAATGAAGTGCCTGGTAAGAAAATTTTGGCAACCGGAAACGGAAAATGTAATTATACAAATAAAATGCAGGGTGTGGACAAATATTACGGACAGAACCCTGCTTTTGTTGCGCCTGTATTTGAGCAGTTTGGACTGGAAGAGACCCTGCAGTTCTTTATGGGACTTGGCATATATCCGAAGGAGCGTAACGGTGGGTATTATCCCCAGAGCGAGCAGGCAGCAGCTATAAGGGATGTGCTGCTGATGGAATTACAGAAGCAGCACGTTGGAGTGGTCTGTGGCTGTGGCATAAGAGGCATAGAAAAAACAAAAAAAGGCTTCGTTTTTCATACCAAGGGCGGTGATTTTTATGCAACAAAATGCATAATGGCAACCGGTGGTAAGACTTTAAAGAAAAGTGGCAGTGACGGAAGCGGTTTCCTATATCTTGAAAGCCTGGGACATCATATCATAGATTTAGTGCCGGGACTTGTCGGATTGAAGGGGAAACAGTCATTTTTTGCTGATATTGCAGGAATTCGTGCAGATGCGAAGATTGATTTATACATAGAAAATGCGTATGTATGCAGTGAACGTGGGGAATTGCAGCTTACGAATTATGGAATATCCGGCATTCCGGTTTTTCAGATTTCAAGAGTTGCCACAAGAGCGTTATCAGAGCAGAAAAAAGTCTATGCGACACTTAATTTTGTGCCATTCTGGGAGAAGGAACAGTGCGTATCCTATTTTAAGGAAAGATTTAAGGAAGCAGATGAAAAACGCATCAGTGAAGCCTTAATCGGCTTTTTTCCGGAAAAATTAATTCCGGTATTATTAGAAGAGTCACATATAAAAGCTGCAAAATATGCAAACCGGCTGCAGACAGAAGAAATAGAGAGATTTGTAGATACGGTGCAGGGACTCCGGGTGGATATTACTGACTGGAATACCTTTGATACGGCGCAGGTGACTGCCGGCGGTGTAGACACTGATGAAATAAATGCAGAAACCATGGAGTCAAAGCTTTGTCCGGGACTTTATTTCGCCGGAGAAATGGTAGATATTGACGGAATTTGCGGCGGTTATAATTTGCAATGGGCATGGAGCAGTGGCGCAGTAGCCGGGATGCATGCGGCAAGGGAGTTATCATGATACGAGTAAATCAGTTAAAGCTTCCGATTGAACATTCGGAAGAGATGTTAAGAAGACAGATTATCAAAACACTTCGTCTGAAAAATGAAAAGGATCTGATCCGTTATCAGATTCGAAAGCAATCCATTGATGCAAGAAGAAAAAATGAACTTTCTTTTGTATACACAGTGGATGTGGAAGTGAAGCAGGAAGATACGGTTTTACATAAGAACAAAAATGCCAATATCAGTAAAGCAAAGGATGTGCAATATCATTTCCCGGATGCCGGAGAGGGACAGCTGTCACACAGACCGGTTATTGTGGGAAGCGGCCCTGCCGGAATGTTCTGTGCCTATGAACTGGCAAAGCATGGCTATTGTCCAATTATTTTGGAACGAGGAAGCAGTGTGGAAGAGCGAACCGCTGAAGTAGAACGGTTCTGGAAGGACGGCAGCTTAAATCCAAAGACTAATGTGCAGTTTGGAGAAGGCGGAGCCGGTACTTTTTCTGACGGCAAATTAAATACACTGGTGAAAGATGTGGCAGGAAGAAACCGGGAAGTATTGGAAATCTTTGTAAAGATGGGTGCTCCGGAAGAAATTTTATATATAAATAAGCCGCATATCGGAACTGATATTTTAAAGACAGTCGTAAAAAATATCCGGCTGGAAATCGAAAGAATGGGCGGAACTTACTGCTTTTTCAGTCAGCTCACAGACATTACGCTGAATGGAAAGAAAGATAAAGTAGAAGCCATCCGGGTTAACGGAGAAAAGGAAGTTGCAACAGATGTTCTGGTGCTGGCAATCGGACATTCCGCAAGAGATACCTTTCCGATGTTACAGGAGACAGGACTTAAGATGGAAGCCAAGGCATTTGCAGTGGGACTTCGTGTGGAGCATCCCCAGACTATGATTGATGCATGCCAGTACAATGGACATAAAAATGCCCTGCTGCCTGCTGCATCTTATAAGCTGACCGCCAATCTTGAGAATCATCGCGGGGTATATTCCTTCTGTATGTGCCCGGGTGGTTATGTGGTAAATGCTTCTTCAGAAGAAGGCATGCTGGCAGTCAATGGCATGAGCTATCATGCAAGAGCCGGACAGAATGCCAACAGTGCCATTATCGTATCGGTTCGACCGGAAGATTTTGAAGGAGATGGACCGTTAGCTGGGATTGAGTTTCAGCGGAAATTGGAAAAAAACGCCTATCGCATTGGAAACGGTGCAATTCCGCAGCAGCTTTACGGAGATTTTAAAGAGAATCGCAT
>JBNMJI010000151.1:0-5069 GCA_050873725.1 Roseburia sp. | reverse complement strand
TTATTGGTTCCACTGACAATCATCCAGTACATTGGGAAGATGGAAATGATTGCGACCAGAATCAGGAATACATATTTCCAGAAATATACGAATTTTCTTTTACTCATTTCTCATCACCTACTTTCATCTGAATAAAGGCAAGGATTGCCACTAAGATAAATACTACATAAGAAATTGCGGATGCATATCCGAAGTTTGGATTTCCTGCAAAGGACAAATTGTATATGTAGTGGGATATTGTCATGGACGTATTTGCCGGTCCACCATTGGTAATATTCATAGACTCATCGAAGAGCTGTAAGGTTCCATTGGTTGACATAATTGCCGTCAGCAAAATTGTCGGACGAAGCATCGGGATTGTAATCTTGGTAAATTTCTGGAATGCATTGGCTCCATCTACAACTGCTGCTTCATAAATGGAACTGTCGATATTCTGCAATGCTGCCAGGAAGAATATCATATTATAACCGGTCCATCTCCACAACAATGCCAGTACGATTACAATTCGTGCGGTCCAGGTATTTCCCAGCCAGTTGATTGGAGATGCAATCAGATGCAGATTCGTAAGAATCGTATTGATGAATCCGTCCACAGAAAAAAGGGAACGGAAAATAATGGAATACGATAC
This sequence comes from Roseburia sp., assembly GCA_050873725.1. Taxonomy (GTDB): domain Bacteria; phylum Bacillota; class Clostridia; order Lachnospirales; family Lachnospiraceae; genus Roseburia_C. The sequence continues at coordinate 4,441 of JBNMJI010000151.1, read as the reverse complement.
TAAAGAAGTCGTACATGGTAAGAAGATTGCAAGACGGAAAAACCATTTTCCTTTTAATCTCTTATCATTCAAAAGTGATGCCAAGAACATTGCCAGCACCAGCATGATTGCCACTTCTAAAATCAGATAAATAAAGGTATTGCTTAATGTCATTTTAAAAATTTTATCCTGGAACATTCTTTTATAATTAGAAAGTCCGGTAAAAGTCATGTTCGTTCCGCTTCCGCGTTTTAAGGATAAAATAAAGGACTGTATCATCGGCACGAAATTGAATATGACAATCATTATCGATGCCGGTATTACGAATGTCCATCCCATAATCTTTCTTTTCTTCGTTTTCACTGTTGTTCCTCCAATTCGTATCGACTTTACAGCTTTCTTCTGGAAAATTCTGCCTGCACAGCAGGTGCTATGCAGGCAGTTTGTAAAGCGCTTCTGCTAAATTATTCGCTCATTGCAAATGATACGGTATCATCTGCTTCTTTTAATGCTTCCTGAACATCCTGACCCTGCTGAATCTGGGTAAGTGCTGTTCCAAGTGCGGATTTTGCTTCCTCCCAGTACTGACCTAATGTGATAGCCGGTACTTCAGCACCGTAGTTAGCAAATTTCTCGTAAATCTTGTCGCCACCGAAGAATTCATTCTCCTGTGAATATGCATCGCTTTCTGCTGCCGGAAGGTAGGTTGCTACTGCACCGGTAGTAGGAAGAATAGTATCATAAAGTTCTGTGCTGCTTGCAAATGTGTTCTTTAAGAAATCGATAGCAAGGTCTTTGTTTGGAGAGTCATTCATAACCATCCAGCCTGCACCACCATTGTTACTGTAGTTGGTTGCATTTGGAGCATTGTCCAGTCTTGGCATTGTAGTAACGCCCCAGTCACCGGACTGGTCTTCCTGTGCCTGAATGGTACTTGTAATCCAGCATCCGTTGATTACGCTTGCTACTGTTCCGTTGTTAATGGTTCCATTATACTGATCCCAGTCATTTACTTCTACTAAGATTCCCTTATCAACCATAGTCTCATAATCTTCTACAGCTTCTGCAACTACATCATTTCCTGCAAAATTTGGATTGCCATCTTCATCAAACATGCTGTCGCCTGCACTTCTTAACATTGCAATCAGTAAGTCAGGTCCACCAGCCTGTGCGCTTAATAATGGTTTTCCGGTCTTTGCTAATACATCTTCGCCAAGTTCAATGAATTTGGACCATGTAATATCGGTAAAGTCATCGATAGAATAACCAGCTTCGCCGATTACATCGGTACGAATGAATAATGCGGTTACACCACTGTCGAATGGTACATTATAATTCTTTCCATCTACTGTTCCAATTGCTGTTTTATAACTTGCAAATTTGGAGAAATCGATTCCGGAATCAGATAAATCTGCAAATAAGTCCGGATAGTTCTTTACATTATTTAATAAAGCAGTGTCATTCATAAGAATGATATCTGGCAGTGTATCGGTCTGTCCAGAGGTTGCTGCTGTTGTAAGCTTGGTCTGAATATCCTCCCAGGATGTTTCTACTACATTTACGTTTACATCCGGATGGTCTTTCTGGTAAATCTTTTCTGCCTCTTCCATTGCCGGAATATTAAAAGTTGCATCCCAGCACCATACGGTCAGTTCGTTTGAAGATGCTTCGGTATTTGAAGCGGAATTATTTCCATTGTCAGAGCTGCTGGTGGAACCACATCCAACCATTCCAATTGTCATTGCTGCGGTAAGAATTGCAGCCAAAATCTTTTTCTTCATTTGTCTTCCTCCTGTCATTGTAAAAAGTATCTCTTCCCCGTACCTCATATTTTCTTATCGTGAACGCGTTTCACTTGATTACATTGCTAATATAATACCGCTTCCACAAAATGTCAAGCGGTTAACATACGAAATATTAGGTTTTCACAAGATAACACTCCATTTTTTGTGCAGTATGCACTAATATAAACCAATTTATCCGTTTTTTACCACAAAAAATAGTTCTTAATTCATGTCAACCGAGGAACACGAACTAAGAACTATTATCTTTTCTTTTATTTACTTATCATTTCTGTCAATCTGTTACATTTCTTTTGTTGTACCACGCTTCATTAAGCTGACCGGAAGTACCACCTTTGCCGGCATTACACCACCACCGCGCTTTTTTAAGATGGCATCCACTGCCAGCTGTGCCATTTCCTTAATCGGCTGCCGGATTGTGGTCAGCATTGGATTTACCAGTGTTGCAATATTGACATCATCAAATCCTACAATCTGTACATCCTCCGGAACCCGCTTTCCAAGGGCACTGCATGCCTGAATGGACTGTGCTGCAATGACATCACTGCTGGCAAAAATCCCATCAATCTTCGGATATTTCTGCAGCGTCTGTTTGATATTTTCCAGATATTCCATCACGCTATAGGACGCTTCGCTTGTCTCTATTTCATGATGCCGGATTCCGTATTTCTCGCAGACTTCCCGGAAACCTACGCAACGTCTGTCTGCCGGCATCACCTGTCGCTCCACTCCACTAAAATGCACAATTTCCTTGCATCCGCATTTAGCAAGATGTTCTGTAGCAAGCACTCCACCCATATAGTTATCACACTGGATATTACAGTCTCCCAATGCATCGTCACATTCTATGGTAACAATTGGAATATTCAGGTTCAGGAATTCATTGGCACTTACCGTTCCGCTGCACAATATGATTCCTGCCACCTGATTGCTCTTAAACATCTCTACATATTTCCGCTCGTTGCTGCGCTCCTCCTTGGAGTTGCAGACTATCATTTTATAATTTTCTGCTGCCGCCGCTGATTCAATATTACTTAAAAGCTTCGCGAAATACGGATGCACGATATGCGGTACGATTACGCCAATCGTGCTGGTATGCTGCCTTGACAGGGATCGGGCCACCTCATTTGGCTGATAACCTATCTCCTTCATGACATCGTATACCTTCTGCCTGGTCTTCTCACTGATATATCCACGGTTATTAATTACTCTTGAAACAGTCGTAACAGTTACCCCTGCCCGTTCTGCCACATCCTTTAATGTACTCAAAATTGTCCCCCTTCTCCTTGGTTGTTACTATAACGATAGCACTTTTTCCCCGATATGTCAACATGACATATCAACTTGTCACATGCTGATGAAGATATTTTTTTCTCGTTGCCAGTCCCCCACGGATATGACGCTCCGACTTATTGACGTCCAGCACTTTCCTTGCTTCCCGCGCCAGAGTTGGATTCACCTGGGATAAACGCTCTGTTACGTCCTTATGTACCGTGCTCTTGCTGATTCCAAACTGCTTTGCGGTCTGACGCACCGTCGCATTGTTATCTATAATGTATTTGGCTATTTCTACGGCTCTTTCTTCTATATAGCTTTTCAAAGAAAATCCCCTGCAATACTTGTTTTTACATTGTATGCAGAGGATTTGCTTTTATGAAAAACTCTCTTCTTTTTTTGTTATATCTGCATCATTTTCTGGCAAATACTTCAGCAATTCTTCCACCAGCTCATATGCTTTTGTTCCCGGTGCTATTTCTGTCGGTGTTTTACCTTCTCCTTCTTTCATAATTCTTCTGGCATATCGAATTGCCAATCTGTCTATGTTCCATAAATATTCTAAAAATATTTTCCCAATGCTTACTTATTCTTTTCTCCGGTTGGTCAGAAACTCCCCAACATCTTCTTTGCCATATAATGAAAAGGATTCTTAAACCAGACAAGACCTTTTTATCTAATCTAAGCATAGTCCACGCAAAATCTAATTACATTCCACAATACGGAATTCTTTTCTATTCCCACCGTACTTCTTAGTCTATATCCTATTTTATTCCAGGCTATGAAAATCCAAAAAGTCTAAAAAAAATTTTATATTACTAATCTTTTTCAAGTGTTTTATTGCCAATTCCATATGCAATTTTATACTTGATAAAGCGACTTTAATAATAAATTGCAAAATGAAAACAATCTTTTTCATTTCCAATAAACATGCAATCATACTGCCCACTTCTTGTTCCAACTTGGTTTATTTGAATTTTCTTGTATGCACAAGATTCATAATTATACTTTAAATCCTTTGTGCGGGTAGGTACTTTCCCTTTTGATAAAAAGGGAAAATACAATAACTTTTTCTCATCAACCAAGGGATAACCACCAGCACCCTTTCCAAGCTGAATCAATTGCGAAAATGATTCTACGCAATTAAACCAGCCTATTACAAATGCAACTTTCCCTTTTCCTTTATTATCTATTTCATCCATGTACCAATCAAAATCTTTTTGAAAAACACTCCAGGTTTTACTTGCACACCTTGTTCCTGCAGTACTTATCCAATTTTTCAAATATTTTATTTCTATTTTAAACCCACGCTGTTCTACACAAATATCATGATTTATCTTTTGTAATTGCTTTTTTGTATTGCTTTCACCTGCTGTATAATGAGC
>JBNMJI010000150.1:0-5130 GCA_050873725.1 Roseburia sp. | reverse complement strand
GGCTATGGTTGCTCGAATTATAATAAAGATGGCAGTGGCTGCCGTTTTGCCATTGGTTCCATCGCAGGAAGAGAGCTTAATGATGAGGAAGTAAAGCAGTTATTAAGTGAAGGCAGAACCGGAGTTTTAAAAGGATTTACTTCGAAGAATAAGAAAAAGTTTTCTGCCTGCCTTGTGATGACCAGGGATGAAGAAGGAAAACCGAATATAACCTTTGATTTTTCGCAGAATGAACCGGAGACTATAGAAGGCGTAAGCTGTCCGTTGTGTGGCGGTGCAATAGAAATAAAGCCATTTGGTTACGGCTGTGCCAACTACAACGCAGAGGATGAGAAGAGCTGCCGGTTTGCTATTGGTAAAATAGCGGGGAAAGATTTAAGCACCGCCCAGGTGAAGGAACTTCTGACCAATGGAAGAACAGGAACTATTCGTGGATTTACTTCCAAGAATAAGAAGAAGTTTGATGCCTGCCTGATGCTTGGCGAAGATGAAAATGGAAAGAAAGTTCTGAAATTTGACTTTGAACATGTGGAAGCCAAGAAGGTAAAAGATGTAAAATGTCCACTGTGTCAGGGAGATATTGTGCAGACACCGTTTGGATACGGTTGTGCCAATTATGACAGAAATAAAGAGGACAGCTGCCGTTTCTCAATCGGTAAAATAGCCGGAGTAAAATTAAAGGAAACACAGGTGAAAGCACTTTTATTAACAGGTAAGACAGAAATTATAACAGGATTTAAGTCTAAGAATGGCAAGAAATTTGATGCACCATTGAAGCTTACCGAGGATGGACGGATTGAGTTTGACTTCCCGGAGCGTCCAAAACCGGAAGAGACAAAAGTAAAATGTCCAAAGTGTGGCGCATTATTAAAGAAGAGTCAGTGGTACTATGAATGCGACTGCGGATTCCGGGTAAACCGTTATGTGGCAAAGGTGGAACTGAACGAAGAAGTGATAGAAGAGCTTCTGACCAAAGGATATACCGCTAAAAAAATAACCGGATTTACTTCGAAAGCAGGAAATGTATTTGATACCTGCCTGAAATTTGAAGAGGATGAAATCCGTTTTGATTTTGACCGGAAACCGGAAGAAGAAAGAGAGGAAGAGAAAGATGGAACAGTGCAAAATCAGTAATATGTATACATTAGAGGAGACAATCGCAAAGGATTATCTTGCGCAATTTACGTATCCATGGGAGGCACTTGCCGGAATCGGAGATTATATCAAAGAACTGGGTAAAACATTGGATCCGGATGTTTATGAACAGAAGGGTGAGAATATCTGGGTGGCAAAATCTGCTACTGTAGCACCAACAGCATGTTTAAATGGTCCTTTAATTATTGATGAAAATGCCGAAATACGTCATTGTGCATTCGTTCGTGGCAATGCGATTGTCGGAAAAGAAACTGTGGTAGGCAATTCTACCGAGTTAAAGAATGTCATTCTTTTTAACTCTGTTCAGGTACCACATTATAATTATGTGGGAGATTCCATTTTAGGATACAAGTCACACATGGGAGCAGGTTCCATTACATCCAATGTAAAATCCGATAAGACACTGGTGGTAGTAAAATCTGCAGATGAAAAAATTGAAACCGGACGTAAGAAATTCGGTGCCATGCTGGGAGATTTTGTAGAGGTTGGCTGCAATTCCGTATTGAATCCGGGAACAGTCATCGGCCCACATACCAATATTTATCCGCTTTCCCCGGTACGTGGAGTAGTTCCGGCGCATTCTATTTATAAGAATAAAAATGAAATCGTAAGTAAAGTAGAGGACTAAGCGGATGGAAAATTAACCGCAGAAGTTACCAGCGACAGCTGCTTACAGAAAACTGACAATAGAAAATTAAGAAATGAATGGTTGACAAAAACAGCTATATGCATTACTGTATTAATTAAGTAATACATATAGCTGTTTTTTAGTTAAGCGAGAATTTTGCAAAGAGTGTTTCTCGTGAATTTTGGAGGGTGAAAATGTTAGAAGTACAAGAGCTTACAAAGAAATACGAAAAGAATGTTGCAGTAGACCATGTCAGTTTTACGGTGCAGGATGGTCAGGTTGGAATCCTGCTGGGACCAAACGGTGCCGGAAAATCAACCATTATAAAGAGTATTGCAGGACTTCTCCGCTATGAAGGCGGTGTTGGTATCAATGGAATGAAGGCAAGAAGCCTGGAAGCAAAGAAAATATTTGGTTATGTACCGGAGATTCCGGCAATGTTTGAAGCACTGACGGTGCGGGAGCATATCGAATATGTGAAGAGAGCATATAACAGCGATATTACAGAGGAAGAAATCGATGCACTGCTGACTCGTTTTGAACTTCTTGATAAACAGGAGAAGCTTGGAAACGAATTGTCCAAAGGAATGATGCAGAAGGTAAGTATCTGTTGTGCACTTGCCATTCATCCAAAGGTTGTGATGTTGGATGAGCCGATGGTGGGACTTGATCCTGCAGCAATTAAGGAATTGAAAGAAGTTGTGCTGGAGTTAAAAGAGAAAGGCTGTACCGTTCTTATCAGTACCCATATGCTTGAAATGGTAAAAGATTTATGGGATGTGATGTTTGTAATGGAACAAGGGAAAATTATAGCAACATTTAATAAAGATGAAATCGCTGATAAAGACATAGAAGAACTGTTCTTTGAGGTGACAGAACCAAAGACTGGTGGTGAAGAACATGAGTAGTCTTTCCTTTGTTTTTTCCCGGACTATTAAAAATAAAGTGAAGCGGAGTCTGAAGCGACCACGGACATATTTTGCACTGGTATTTGTTGTTTTATATGCAGCACTGGTATTGTATGGACTTGGTTCCATGTCTGTTGACTTCGGATTAAACAGCCCGGAGGGAATTGCAACTGTTTTATCAGTACTGATGGTTATGATTGTTCCGGCAAACTTGATATCTTATATCAAGAGAAAAGGGCTACTGTTCCGCCCGTCAGAAGTACATTTTGTATTTGCAGCGCCGGAAGAACCGAAGAAGGTAATTCTCCATGCCGGAAAGAAGCAGTTCTTAACCAGTTTTGTTGTTGAGGTATTTGTACTGATCCTTGGAATTGGTGTATTTGGTGTGACACCATATAAGATGATTTTATATTTCCTTTATGCAGGAGTGCTGGAAAATATTTTAGAGGGCGCATTAATGATTATCTGCTATGGAAATGAAACACTTCCGAAGAAGTTCTTTATCGTACTTACTTATATTATGTATGGAGTAATGGCAGCCTTTGCGCTTCTGGCAATTTATTTCATTTCTGTAAAGGGCGTGCAGTTATCGATTTTTGTGGAATTGATTCAGCTTCCGGTGGTACAGTTGATTCCGATTATAGGCTGGGAAATTGCATTGATTCAGCTGATTATCATAGGACCTACAGTAATCAATGTGGTGGCAACCGGACTTCTTTTAATCAGTACTGTTTTACTGGTACTTTATGCGAAAAAAATGAAGTGTACCGGAGAATTTTATGAAGATGCCGCAAAATTTGCAGAAGATTATGATAACCGGATGAAACGCTCAAAGAAGGGTGAAGTCGTAGTAGGAAATGGTAAGAAAAAGTATTTACGGAATGTAAAGATGACTTATAAGGGAACTTATGCCAAGGCAATTTTTTACCGGCAGGTATTAGAATACCGCAAAAACCGTTTCTTTATCTTTGGCTGGAATTCGGTGTTATTTCTGATTATTGGTGTAGCAATGGCGGTTGTTTCTTATTATAATAATCTTTCTGGCCAGCCGTTTAAAATGTTTGTGATTCCTGGTGTCATTGCCTATGTTATCTTTATTTTCAGCGGCTATAAGACGAAATGGTCGAAGGAACTGGCAAATCCATATACTTATCTGATTCCGGACAGCAATTTTAAGAAAATGTGGTATGCCACCAAAATGGAACATATCCGTGCATTGGTTGACGGACTTCTGATTACGCTGCCGGGCAGTATCGTAATGGGGCTTCCGGTGTCTTATATGATTATGACTGTCATTTTATACATGTGCCTTAACGCAAATAAGCTTTATATGAATATGCTGGCAGATGTCGTGATTGGGAAAATGTTTGGTGAACTGGGCAGAACAATTCTTCGGATGCTGTTCCAGGGACTGGTATTATGTGTCGGAATCATTGTGGCAGTAGCAGCGGGAGCGTTCATTTCTGTAACTGCAGGTTTCGTTATGATGATTGTTGTCATATTCCTGCTGACACTGGTTGGAGCAATTGGAGCATCCTTTGCATTTGAGCGGATGGAGGCATTAGATTAACAAATTGAGAAAATAAAGGTGGATTTCCTGTAAAAAAGACTGGACTAATGTAAAAAAATGTGAGAAAATGAGGGCGGTGTGTTAAATGTATAACAAAGTTTAACATGATATATATTTCATATCGAAAGGAGTCTTATAATGATTTACACGAAGGAAGTCGAAAACATGTGTCCTGTTGCCAAGGGCGCAAAACATGAGCCAGCTCCAATTCCAGAAGAAGGAAAATGGGTTCATTCCAAAAAAATTGAAGATATTTCAGGATTTACACACGGTGTAGGCTGGTGTGCACCACAGCAGGGTGCCTGCAAGCTTTCATTAAATGTAAAGAATGGTGTGATTGAAGAAGCATTGGTTGAGACAATCGGATGCTCAGGTATGACACATTCAGCAGCAATGGCAGCAGAGGTTCTTCAAGGAAAAACAATTCTTGAAGCATTAAATACTGACCTTGTTTGTGACGCAATCAATACAGCAATGAGAGAGTTATTCTTACAGATCGTTTACGGACGTACTCAGAGTGCATTCTCTGATGACGGACTTGCAGTAGGTGCTGGTCTGGAAGATTTAGGAAAAGGACTTCGTTCTCAGGTTGGTACTATGTACGCAACAAAGGAGAAAGGTGTTCGTTACTTAGAGATGGCTGAAGGTTATGTAACAGGCATCGCTCTTGACGAGAACAACGAAGTTATCGGATATCAGTTCGTTTCTCTTGGAAAAATGACAGACTTTATCAAAAAAGGTGATGACCCTAACACTGCATGGGAAAAAGCAAAAGGCCAGTATGGTCGTGTAGCTGATGCTGTTAAGATCATTGACCCAAGAGAAGAGTAAGAAAGGAGAGACGAAGATAATGGCATTATTTGAAGGAT
>JBNMJI010000149.1:0-5239 GCA_050873725.1 Roseburia sp. | reverse complement strand
GTATTAAGTTATGAGGTAATAACCAAAAAGCTCCATATCACGGCAGATGTTATCAAAGCAATGGTGCAGCAGGGCGTTATAACCGTAGAAGAAGTGCGGACTTACCGCAATCCTGTGCGGACACAGGAGATGGGAGCTTATACCCTGACCTTAAATGAGATGCAGCAAACAGTTGTGGATGCAGTTGTAGAAAATGCCAGAACAGAAAAGCAACCGTGCCTCATTCACGGAGTAACCGGAAGCGGTAAGACAGAAGTCTATATGGAACTGATTGCAGAAGCTGCCGGCAGGGGAAAGCAGTCCATCGTATTAATTCCGGAGATTGCATTGACCTATCAGACGGTGATGCGGTTTTATCATCGGTTTGGCGACCGGGTTTCCATTATGAATTCGAAGCTGTCACCGGGAGAGCGTTCCGACCAGTTTGAACGGGCGAAAAAAGGTGAAATTGATGTTATGATAGGCCCTCGTTCCGCTTTGTTCACACCTTTTTCAAATCTTGGGTATATTATAATAGACGAAGAGCATGAGGGCACTTATAAAAGTGAGACGATACCAAGGTACCATGCAAGGGAAACGGCAATAGAGCGGGCGAGAATGTCCGGTGCTACTGTAATCTTAGGTTCGGCAACGCCTTCCATCGAAAGCTTTTATCATGCGAAAAAGGGTGACTATTTACTCCTTACCATGGATAAGAGAGTAAAGGAAAAGCCACTGCCGGAATGTGAAATTGTAGACTTAAGAGAAGAATTAAAGGCAAGAAATTTTTCCATTTTAAGTAGAAGTCTTCATGAAAAAATCGAGCAGCGGTTATTGCGCAAAGAGCAGACCATGTTATTTATTAACCGCAGGGGAATGGCAGGCTTTGTATCCTGCCGTGCCTGTGGTCATGTAATGAAATGTCCCCACTGTGATGTTTCTTTGCATGCACATAATAATGGAAAACTGATATGTCACTATTGTGGTTATGAGCAAAGTCATGTTAAGATATGTCCGAGCTGTGGTTCAAAATATATCAGCGGTTTTAAAGCCGGAACCCAGAAAATTGAAGAACTGGTAAAAAAAGAATTTCCGCAGGCAAGGATTCTTCGGATGGATTTTGATACCACACGAAGCAAGGACAGCTATGAGAAAATCCTCTCTGCATTTGCCAATCAGGAAGCAGATATTTTGATTGGAACCCAGATGATTGTAAAGGGACATGATTTCCCGAATGTAACATTAGTAGGAGTGCTGGCGGCAGATTTATCTCTTTATGTATCCGACTATCATGCGGCAGAGCGGACATTCCAGCTTCTGACTCAGGCAGCCGGAAGAGCAGGAAGAGGAGAGAAGCCGGGAGAAGTTGTTATCCAGACTTACAATCCGGAGCACTACAGCGTCATCTGTGCAATGAATCAGGATTATAACCAGTTCTATGAAGAGGAAATGTTCTACCGGCAGGCAATGCGTTATCCGCCGGTATGGCATATGTTAATGGTGCTTAGTGCATCGAAGGATGAAGCAGCAGCTTATGCATGTGCAAAGGAACTTGCAGATACCATGGAAAAAACGCAGGCGGATAAGAAGCTTCAGATGATTGGACCTGCAGATGCAGCAGTAGCCAAAGTAAATGATATTTATAAAAAAGTACTTTATTTCAAACACCCGGATTATGGGGTGTTAATTCAGATAAAAGATAAAGTAGAACAGCTTATGGAAGAAAAACAGGGAGTAAAAAACGTATCGGTGCAATTTGATTTTGACCCGGTAAATGGCTTTTAGAGAAAGGAATTTAAGGAGGAAGCAAAAATGGCATTAAGACAGATTCGGACCGTAGGAGATCCGGTATTAACAAAGACTTGTAAAGAAATTAAAGAGATAACACCAAAGATTTTAGAACTGGCAGATGATATGTTAGAAACCATGTATGAAGCCAATGGTGTGGGACTTGCTGCACCGCAGGTTGGAATCTTAAAGAGAATGGTAGTTATTGATATCGGAGATGGCCCGATTCTTATGATTAATCCTGAGATTATCGAGACTTCCGGAACCCAGACCGGAGATGAAGGCTGCTTAAGTCTTCCGGGCAAGGCAGGAACAGTTACAAGACCAAATTATGTAAAAGCCCGTGCATTCAATGAAGATGGCGATGAATATGAGATTGAGGGAACAGAGCTTTTAGCAAGAGCAATCTGTCATGAATTAGACCATCTGGACGGACATATGTATACCGAAAAAGTAGAAGGCGAGCTTCATGACGTAGTCTATGAGGAGGGCTAGAAATGAAAGTAATATTTATGGGAACACCGGATTTTGCAGTGGGTACATTAGAGGCAATTGTGGCAGCAGGCCATGAAGTAGTGCTTGCGGTAACACAGCCGGATAAACCAAAGGGAAGAGGAAAGAGCATGCAGTATCCGCCGGTAAAGGAAGCTGCAATTGCCCATGAAATCGAAGTATATCAGCCGGAGCGCGTACGCCGCCCGGAATGCATAGAATATCTGGCAAAATATCAGCCGGACATCATTGTGGTAGCAGCCTTTGGACAGATACTTCCAAAAGAAATCTTAGAGATGCCCAAATATGGCTGTATCAATGTCCACGCATCCCTGCTTCCGAAATACCGTGGTGCAGCACCAATCCAGTGGGCAGTAATCAATGGAGAGAAAACCTCCGGCGTAACCATTATGCGTATGGATGAAGGTCTGGATACCGGAGATATGATAGCATCTGTGACCGTGGAACTGGATGCGCAGGAGACCGGCGGCAGTCTTTTTGATAAATTGCAGGATGCCGGGGCACAATTATGTGTAGAGACCATGAAATCCATTGAAGATGGCACAGCAGTGTATACACCACAGGATAATGAGATTGCAACGCATACGAAGATGATTCAGAAGTCTTTGGGAAAGATTAACTGGTCTTTATCTGCAACACAGATAGAACGGCTGATTCGCGGACTCAATCCATGGCCGAGTGCCTATACTTACCTTTCCGGTAAGACATTGAAAATCTGGAAAGCAACCGTACATCCGGGCAATACGGATGCAGCACCGGGAACTGTAGTAAAGGCAGATAAACAGAGTCTTGTCATACAGACCGGCGTTGACCGTCTTTCTCTGGAAGAAGTACAGTTAGAAGGCAAAAAACGTATGCCGGTTGCTGATTTCTTACGGGGATTTGCAATTGAAAACGGAACGGTGCTTGGAACAAAACAGCAGTAAAAAGGACGAATTCTTATGCCATATTATTATTGGTGGGACCCGACTTATTTCTTAGTAATTATTGGTGCAGCAATCTGCCTTCTGGCATCTGCCCATGTAAACAATACGTTTAAAAAATATGCAAGATACCGCAGTATGTCCGGAATGACAGGGGCACAGGCGGCGCAGAGAATCTTAAATGCAGCAGGTATCTATGATGTGGAAATCCGTCATATTTCCGGCAATCTTACGGACCATTATGACCCGAGAAATAAGACCTTAAGTCTTTCGGACAGTGTCTATGATTCTACATCTGTAGCAGCAGTTGGTGTAGCAGCCCATGAGTGTGGACATGCCATCCAGCATCAGAAGAATTATGCACCGCTTACGATTCGTGGAGCCATTGTTCCGGTAGCAAATATCGGATCTACCCTGGCATGGCCATTGATTCTGATTGGATTATTTATCAGCAGCCGCAGCGGTCAGGCATTGATTACAGCAGGAATCATCTGCTTTTCACTGGCAGTATTATTTCAGATTGTAACACTTCCGGTAGAATTTAATGCATCCAGAAGAGCGGTAAGAATCCTTGGCGAGACAGGAATCTTAGGAGAGCAGGAGCTGGGTTATACGAGAAAAGTTTTAGGAGCTGCAGCATTGACCTATGTAGCAGGAGCAGCATCTGCCATACTTCAGTTACTGCGTCTGATTTTATTGTTTGGAGGACGACGGGATGACTGATTCGGTGAACAGCCGGGAACTGGTGCTTGGAATTTTGCTGGCGGTAACAAAGGATGGCGTATACAGTCATGTGGCAATTTCTGATGTGCTGACCAAATATCAGTATCTTGAGAAACAGGAGCGCAGCTTTATTACGAGAGTCAGCGAGGGCACCCTGGAGCGTATGCTGGAACTGGATTATATCATCAATCAGTTTTCCAGTGTGAAAGTGAATAAAATGAAGCCGGTAATCCGTTGCATTATCCGGAGTGCTGTCTATGAAATGAAATATATGGATAGTGTTCCGGTATCGGCTTCCTGTAATGAAGCAGTAAAGCTTGCAAAGAAAAAAGGCTTCGGAAAGCTTTCTGGATTTGTCAATGGAGTGCTTCGTAATATCGGAAGAAATCTTGATAAGATTGCATACCCGGATAAGAAAAAAGCTTATAAACAGTATTTATCCGTAACCTGTTCCATCCCGGAATGGATGATTACGCTCTGGGAGAAAAATTATTCTCTGGAACGGATTGAAAAGATAGCAGAAGCATTTTTAAAAGAAGAGCCACTGACCATAAGATGCAATCTTACTAAGATTACACCGGAAGCATTGATGGAGCGGTTAAGAAACCGTGGCATGGAAGTGGCCATAGATGAAAAACTTCCTTATGCATTGCATGTAAGGGGTGTGGATTATCTTGGAAGTATTCCGGAATTTGCCGAGGGACTCTTTTATGTGCAGGATTTAAGCTCCATGAAGGTGGCTGAGGCAGCAGAAGTAAAAGAAAATGATACCGTCATTGATGCGTGCGGAGCACCCGGTGGAAAGAGTATACATATTGCACAGTTACTTTCCGGCAGCGGCAGGGTCATCACCAGGGATGTCAGCGAATATAAAGTCTCTTTGATCGAAGAGAATATCAAACGCCATCAGGTGACGAATATGACAGCCCAACAGTGGGATGCCCGTGTATTAGATAAAGACAGTATCGGCAAAGCGGATGTAGTCATTGCCGATTTACCGTGTTCCGGACTGGGCGTGCTTCGGAAAAAACCGGATATCAAATACCGGATGCAGCCGGAAGATATAAAATCACTGATCGCATTGCAGCGGGAGATTTTATCTACGGTACATCAGTATGTGAAGCCGGGCGGCAGAATGATTTACAGCACCTGCACCATTGATGCGGGGGAGAATGAAGAAAATGTTGCATGGTTTATGGCAAATCACAAAGAATTTGAATTAGAAAGCATGGAACAGATTCTGCCGGATGAATTAGGCAGTGACGGATTTTTCATTGCCAGATTAAGGAAAAATAATATATGATAGAAAAAGT
>JBNMJI010000148.1:0-5261 GCA_050873725.1 Roseburia sp. | reverse complement strand
GCACAGCTTCGTGAGCAGAAAGCCGATGCAGCGGAACGCATTGTAGACCTGTTGGAATCGCTGTCTGAAAAATAACGACCGTAGCTTTTGACAGAACAGGCGATTGCGAAAGCGGGATGAGACGATTTGCCCCATAATATTACGCTGATTCACAGGAGATTATCTTTCGCTACGAAATACCACAGTTCTAAAATGCGTGTTTTTCTTTTTGTGATTAAAACAGTCTTTCCAATGTTTGTCAGAATAGCGGCACGGTTCGCCGAAGTGCAGATGCCTGATAAGGGCTGTTAGGGGCACTGGAATTTCGTCTGGCAACAGGCAACGCTGGTACATGGATGTACCAGCGAGGCACAATTGAACAAGGATGTGAATTTGTGCCGGTTGCCAGATAAACTTAGCATTATATCGAAATTCCCAGTGCCCCTTGCAGGCATTATGTGGCATCTGCCCTCGACGGACAGTACCGCTATTCAGCCAAAGCAACCGGAAAGACAGTTTACATGCAAGAAAAACACGCATTCTAAGAACTATTGGCATTTCATATCGCACAAAGATAACTCCCCTGCGAATCCCGTAATATTTTCCGGCAAAATCAACCTCCTTCCGCAATCACCTGTTTATCGAAAAGAAAAGGAGCCTTTTATGAACCAGTCAATTATCACCTGTATCTTTTTTTCCATCGTCGGCTATCTCAGCGGCAGCATACTCTATGCCTACTGGATTCCGAAGATATTATTTCAGAAAGATATCTGTGCATTAAGTCCGGATGGAAATCCCGGTACTGCCAATGCCTTTGTGTATGGCGGATTCCGGGCTGGTATTCTTGCGCTCTTTTTGGAACTTTTCAAAGGCTTTTTCCCGGTTGTACTTGCCCTTCGGACATTGAGCATTGACACTCCATACATGATTCCGATTCTGATTGCACCGGTTCTTGGACATGCTTTTCCATTGCAGTTTCATCCGAAAAACAGTAACAAAAAAGGCGGCAAAGCCATTGCCGTCTCCTTTGGTGTGCTGCTTGGAATCTTTCCGGTTGTTCTGCCGGTACTTTTCCTTGCAGCTACTTATATTCTCTTTTCTGTGGTTTTAATTATCCGGCCACATCTTTTCCGATCTATTATTACCTTTGGTGTATTCTGCCTTCTGGTCTTTCTCTTTGTACCGGTTCTTTCCGTCGACATTGCCTGTCTTGGTATTGCACTGCTCGTTATCTATAAGCACCTTTGTGCTTACCAGAATGAAAAACTTTCCATCCGGTTTTTCTTCCAAAAATAGACTTGTAAACCAGACTTTTTCAATTTTACTTTTTTAAGATTATTTTTCAAATCAGGCTTTCTCTGTCAGATGACTACCAGGAAATGACCTCGGTTCCCTCTTCGGTTACTAACACCTGAATCTCCCACTGGGCGCTTGGAAGTCCGTCTTCTGTATACACCGTCCAGTTATTTTCGTCATCTATGTAGATAGCTTCTTTTCCCATATTTACCATTGGCTCAATCGTAAACATCATGCCCGGAACTAAGAGCATCTCGGTTCCCCGCTTGCTGTGATAGCCAACCCATGGCTCTTCGTGGAATTCTTTTCCAACACCATGTCCGCCAATTTCCCTTACGATGGTATAGCCATTTTCATAAGCATGGTCATGTACTGCCTGACCCATATCTCCTAAGAATCCCCATGGTTTTACAGCTTTTAAGCCTTCTTCTACGCATTCTTTGGTTACCTGAACAAGACGTTTCTTTTCTTCACTGACTTCTCCAATCATAAACATTCTGGAGGAATCGGAGAAATATCCGTCTAATATTGTGGAAACATCCACATTAATGATATCGCCATCCTTTAAAATAATATCCTCCGATGGAATGCCGTGGCATACTTCTTCATTGATTGATGTGCAGACGCTCTTCGGAAATCCCTGATAATTAAGTGGTGCAGGAATTCCGCCCATGGCTGTTGTCTTTTCATATACCATGCGGTCAATCTCTTCTGTGCTCATGCCGGCTTTGATATGCTCAGCCACATAATCCAGTACTGCCACATTAATTTTGGCACTTTCCTTAATGCCTTCGATATCCTTAGGGGTCTTAATCAAATCATGTGTCGGCACGATGCAGCCTGCCTCACGATATTTTTCAATCTTTTCATCAAATGACTGATGACATGTCTTATACTTTCTTCCACTGCCACACCAGCATGGATCATTTCTACCTATTTTTACAGACATTTCTATTTCCTTCCATTCTAATGATTCAATATAATATTTCCAAAATCCACTCTGTCCCAGAGTTTCTCATTGAGCTTATACTTATGCTCTTTTAAAATCTGTTTATATGGCTCAGCCTCCGCACTGTAGCCGTCAAAATCGCTGTTATTTTCGGCTGCTATCTGATTCTGATATTTCTGTGCCAGTGCTGCTTTCTCTAACTGGCGGTCTATCTCCTCTTTATCGACGCCCAGTCTTTCCTGCTGTTCCTCTGTCATATCCGTCCAGAAATCCTCCTGGCGGCTGTGAAGCTGTTCTTCTTCTTTTTCATCCAGAGTCAGTTGCTCTGCCAGTGCCTGCCGGTAAAAAATTTCATCATGTACTGCCATTTCGATAACATGGGTTTTTGCCACTTCTTTTACAAACCTTCCACTGGTATGAAGATTCCAATACTTATTGGTATCATAATAATCATAGGCTGCCGCCTCATCCTCTACCTTCAGTTCCTCATAAGCAATATACATTGCCAGATCCCGGAGCTGCAATTTTTCTCCATCTACTGTCAGAATATCTTCGGAAAGATAATCCCTGTATACAATCTTCCCCCTGCGTTCGGAAGCAAAGAGACTGATTAATAACAGTACCAGAAGAATCAGTATTGTAATGAACCATATGCGCTTCTTCTGTGATTTATTTTCACTCATAAGTCATCCTATTTACAAAGCTCTGCTACGACCTGTCCGATTAATTTACCATCTGCTTTGCCTTTTAATTCCGGCATTACAGTTTTCATAATCTGACCTTTATTCTTTGTTGCAATGACATCTGCAAATTTCTCTGTCAGAATCTTACGTACTTCTTCCTCGGAAAGCATTGCCGGTGCATATTCACTCATAATACCATAACGCTGCTGATATTCAGCAAGTAAATCTGTTCTCTCTGCCGGGCAGGAATCAATCTGCTCTTTTACAGTCTTCATTTCCTTTAAAATGACACGGTTTACTAATTCTTCTTTTATATCATCACGACAGCCTTCGTCAATTGCTACTTTCTTTACTGCAGAAACCAGAGAAGAAATTGCATCTTTTCTTGGTTTATCTTTTGCCTTCATTGCTGCTATCATTTCCTTTTGTAACTGTTCTATCTGCATTTCTTATTCCTCCTAAAATACTTTTTCTACTTTTTCATTATACGCAACTTGAAAGATTTTACAAGTTCTTAAAGTACAAGAAACACGCTTTGTAAGCTACTCTCGTAAATAAATAACCCCGCAGTAGTTTGCTTACTGCGGGGAACCTTTATCATTTCTCTTCTTTATTGATAACTTTTTACAATACACGACGAACGGTTATGATGCTTCGATAAGTTGCTGAGCCTGTCTTAATGCCGGTAGCCGGTGAACTTGCATGGACGATCTGTCCACCACCCATGTAAATTGCCACATGACCGGCATAACAGATAATGTCACCCGGCTGGGCATTCTCATAGCTTACTTCGCTTCCTGCCCGCTGCAATGCCACAGAACTGTGAGGCAGGCTGATTCCAAAGTTGGCATAAACGCTCTTGATAAATCCGGAACAATCCGCTCCATTGGTGAGACTCTCGCCACCCCAGACATACGGGTTGCCGATGAACTGGCAGGCGTAAGATACTACATCACTGCCGCTGACAGATGTACTAAAGGACGGATTCAATCCACCTCCGCCGGTGCTGCCACCGGTATCACTGCTTCCGGTGTTGCTGTTTCCACCGGTATTGCTGTTGCCTCCGGTATTATTTCCGGTATTGTTATTGGCAGTTGTAGTATTATTGCCTTTTCCATTATTATTGTTATTATTCTGAGCCGCTGCTGCCGCTGCAGCTGCCTGCTCCTGTCTTATGATTTCATTCTGCTCATCAACAGTAGCTTTATACTGGGCTGCAAGACTCTGGGCCGATGCAAGCTGAGTATCAAAGTCAGACATCTGGGACTGTTTCTCTGCAATCATACTTTCATAAGAAGCCTGCTGCTCCTGATAAGACTGCTGCACTTCCTCTAACTCTGCCTTCTCCGTCTCCACCTGGCTCTTAAGGTCAGCTACCTGCTGTACCGTCTCCTGATACTGGGTCAGAAGATTTCTGTCATAATCATAAATCTGCTGGGCATATTCCAGACGATTCAGTAAATCAGAGAAATCTGTTGCACCCACCAGTGCTTCAATATAACTGTCATCCCCATTTTCATACATATATACGATACGTTTCTTCATGGCATCGTACTGGTTCTGTTCATCTTCCTGTGCCTGCGCCAGCTGTGCTGTCACATCATCCAGTTCGGTCTGCTTATCAGCAAGCTCCCCTTCCAGGATGTCTAAGTTCATAATAACATTTACCAGATCTGCATCCAGTGCATCAATCTGGGACTGCAGTGCCTGCTGCTGGCTCTGTATATTTTCTATATCTGCATTGGCATTATCCAATGCGGTCTGTGCTTCACTCTTCTTATTTTTAGCCTTTGAAAGAGCGCTTGCTGACGCACTTTGAAAACATGAAATTCCAAGAATTGCTACCAGTCCTGCTGCAACCAACCGCATTTTCCACATATGTTTTTTTCTGCGCATGTTTCTGCTCCTTCCACTTTTGTGTATTTCCTATCATCTTAGTATAACATCATGATACCATCTTTACAATTAACAATTTATCGCCTTTTTGAATTTCTTCGCTCTTTAAGTCGTTGGTTTCCATTAACTGGGAAATGGTTGTATGATTTGCCTTGGCAATTTTCCAGAGACTGTCCCCTTCTCTTACAATATATCCTGTAATTCCGGGCTGTCTCTGCAGTTCTTCCATATCCCGCTCTGAGATTCTGATCTCATTCATTTTCTGGAGATTCTCCTGCGAAAATGCAATCAGATTCAGATTCAGCACTGCCTTTACTTCAATCTGGGTATTGTCTAAAAGAATTGCTGACAACTGCTCGATTCCCGCTTCCAGTTCATAGGTCATATCAGCTGTCATTTCCGGAACTTCAATCAGCTGTTCAAAAGGAAATGTCTCCCGGCAGGTTCCAATCGGCATG
>JBNMJI010000147.1:0-5289 GCA_050873725.1 Roseburia sp. | reverse complement strand
GTATCCGAATCAACCATCTGGGCGTTACCATTGGAGAACAGCAGATATTGTCAGATGTAAATCTGCATATTCATTGTGGAACGCTGACGGTGTTGATTGGACGGAACGGAGCAGGAAAATCAACTTTAATCCGGGCGATTTTAAATGACATTCCACACACAGGAAGCATTGAATTTAAGGACAGGGAGAATGGTCATATCCAGAAGCTTAAGATTGGCTATGTACCGCAGAATCTGAATATCGAGAAATCCACTCCGGTGAGTGTCTATGATATGATAGCAAGCTATCAGTCCAACCGGCCGGTATTTTTATATAAGAGTAAGAAGTTATATCAGGAAATCAAAGAAGGCTTAAAAATGTTTGAAGCAGAGCATTTGATTGACAAGCAGGTATGCAATCTTTCCGGTGGAGAATTACAGCGTGTACTTCTTTCCATGGCAGTGATGGATGAACCGAATCTGCTGCTTTTAGATGAGCCGGTGTCCGGTATCGACCAGAACGGAATGGAATTATTTTACCGGAATATTGAATATCTGAAAGAAAATTTTGACCTGGCAGTATTATTGATTTCCCATGACCTTGATTATGTAAGAAAATATGCAGATCATGTAGTCCTCATAGATGGCAAAGTGCTGACCCAGGGAACTCCAAAGGAAGTCTATGCCAGTGATGCCTTTAAACAGGTTTTTACAGATATGGAGGTGCGGGGATGATAGAATTTTTTACCGCATGGTGGTCTTATGGATTTATGCGGAATGCATTTATCGCAATCCTGATTATTACGCCATTGTTTGGAATCCTTGGAACCATGATTGTAAATAATAAAATGGCATTTTTCTCAGATGCATTAGGTCATTCTGCATTGACGGGAATTGCCCTGGGCGTTGTGATGGGAGTTGCGGATACGACCTTATCCATGATTGTTTTTGCTGTGATTTTCGCGTTGTTATTAAACTATATCAGCAGTAAAGCATCGGCATCCAGAGATACGATTATCTCCGTCTTTTCCTCCGCAAGTATTGCTGTGGGACTGGCTATTTTATCAAAGGGCGGCAATTTCAGCAAATATTCCAGCCTTTTGGTAGGCGATGTTTTAAGCATTTCCAAAAAGGAAATTATTTATCTGATTCTGATTTTTGCAGCAACCCTGATTTTCTGGGGTGTGGCATTTAATAAATTGAATGCGGTAAGTCTGCACCGGGCACTGGCAAAGAGCCGTGGAATCCGGGTGAAGCTGATTGAAAATATTTTTGCAATTTTTATTGCATTAATCGTTATGCTTTCGATTAAATGGATTGGAATTTTAATCATCAATGCACTGCTGATTCTTCCGGCAGCAGCAAGCCGGAATATTTCGGTGAATATGCGGGAATATCATTTGTTTTCCGTTATCTTTTCCCTGTTTTCGGGATTGCTTGGACTGATGATTTCCTATTTTACCAATGTTGCAACCGGCCCGATGATTGTGATTATCGCAGCTATCATTTATTTCGCAACTTATGTATACGGAAGGAGAAATGCACGATGAGAACCACGAAAAAAGGAAGAAAAGGAGCACTTTTACTTACCTTTCTTCTGGCAGGAAGCCTGCTTCTTTCCGGTTGTAAGAAAGAAGAAGAGACAGTAGAAGATACTCAGCAGCCGGAGTTTGGTGGCGAAGAATCCGTAGATATGCAGTATGTGGATGAAGAAGACACCCAGTCACCGTTTTATTTCTCGTTAGAGCAGCAGAGTATCCTGCCGTTGTTAGATGTTGTGATGGAATATCAGGATGGCAGCGTGACGCTGGCATATCCGGCAGATTCCGCAGAAAGTTATTGGAATTATCTGGTGACAGCATTGATAAAATACAGTTACCTTCGGGAAGCAGACGGCAGTGTAACAAAAAATGAAGATGGAACGCTTACGGTTAAGAAATATGTGGTAGAGGAATTTGCGCAGGCAATGTTTGCCACAGACCCTTCTGTGCCGGAAATACCGGCAAGTCTTTCAGATACTGCAATCCGCTATGAGAATGAAAGTAAGAGTTATATCATAGATAAAGGCGCATTTCAGCTGCCTTATGGTGAGGATACGACGGTACAGGCGCAGCTTGATGACTGGATTGCTCAGGATGACGGAAGTTATCTTGTAACCGCATCCCTCTTAACTTATAGCGATGCAGAGGGAAGCAGAAACAAAACCTTCCAGTTTATATTGAACGAAAATGGATATAAGGATGAACTCCCGGATCCATTATTCTATTATGCAATCTCAAGTGTCAGTCCGATGGATGGTTCTTTTTCGAATCTGACTCAGGAGACGGAAGAAAACTCCCTCGGACAAGAGCCTTCGACCCAAACCGTTTCCGAATAGAATCAATGGCTGCATCCAGTTGCTTTTGTTTATTGGCAGAAGGCATCTGGGTGTAGCTTTTTTTATTGTCATTTATAAGCGTACCGCCGGATGAAAGATTCGTGGAAGAAATTTCACCGGAGGAAGCCTTCTCAGAAGCTGGGTTCTCGCCAGAAATCTCGTCAGAAGAAAACTTCTTGGAAGAACCACCACCGGATGCCGGAGTATCGGCTGCATAATCAAAAATGGAAAGCTGCACCGGTGCATCTTCAGGAAGCAGACGGCTGGTACGGATGCCAAGAAGCCGGACCGGTTCGTTATTCCAAAGCTGCCGGAAAAGAGAAACGGCAGTTTTATAAATGGCATCTGTAGTATTGGTTGCGGAGAGGAGACTGCATTGGTGGGAAGTATTGGTAAAATCATGATAGCGGATTTCTACCGTGATACTCTGGGCTAACATTTTTTCTTTCCGAAGACGCATAGATACGGATTCTGCAAGAGAGAGCAGAACCTTTTTTGCATCTTCTAAGGTACGGGCGTCCTCTTTTAGGGTGGTGGAATTACCGATACCCTTGGCTTCTCTCTTGGTAGAATGCACATGGTCATCCCCGATTCCGTTAGCATATTCCCACATCAGCGTGCCATGGCTTTTGAATTCCTGACGGAGATAATCCGGGTCAGTGGCAGCAAGTTCTCCGATGGTACGGATGCCGAGGGCTTTCAGCCGGGTGGCACTGGAATGTCCGACCATGTAGAGATCATCCACCGGAAGCGGCCACATTTTGGTGGCAATTTCATCTGGAAAAAGAGTATGAATCCGGTCAGGCTTGGTAAAATCACTTGCCATCTTTGCCAGAAGCTTATTGGGAGCAATTCCAATATTAACCGTAAAACCAAATCGTGATTTAATATCTGCGGAAATGATTTTGGCTGCCGCAAGGGGAGATTCATACCGGTGGGCAATGGGCGTAAAGTCCAGAAAGCATTCATCCACGGAAAGCTGTTCAATATCATCCGTGTAAGTGTGTAAAAGTTCCATAAGTGCATGACTTTTCTCGTGGTACATGGCATGATTCGGCGGAACCAGCATAAGGGTAGGGCATTTACGTAAAGCATTGGCAACCGGTTCGCCGGTGACAATTTTATAGGCTTTGGCTGGCACAGACTTGGCAAGAACCACACCATGTCTTGTGGCAGAGTCACCGCCAATAATTGCCGGTACGGTGCGGATATCTAAAGTCTCGCCGTGTTCTAAACGGTCGACAGCACTCCAGCTTAAATAAGCAGAATTGACATCAATATGAAAGATAATCCGGCTCATAATGCCCCTCCTTTTCAGTGTCATGGAATTGCCAGTTGTTTACTGGCTGAATACCTATATTATAAAAGCTTTCCGGTTGAAAAGAAAGGGCTTTTAGTGTATAGTAAGGATACAAACAGGGGAAAACGCAGCGAGAATAATGGCAGGTGATTGTTTATGAGATTTAAAAGAATCGATGTAGATACGGTGCGCTGTATTATTTCAGAAGAAGAATTAATGGAAAATGGACTGGAAGTAGATGATTTTCTGCAGAATGACGGAAGAACGGAATCTTTTCTGCGCAAGATTATTTCCATGGCAGAAGAAGAGGTCGGATACAAAGTACAGGGTGGAAATATTACTATTCAGGTGGCAGTACTGCCGGAACATACACTTGCACTTACTTTTTCTGAGAAGCCGGAGCTTGGCATCAGCAATATGTTGGAAAACCTGAAGTCTGCGGTGGAAAGCCTGGTTAAGAATGCTCCTGATATTGAAAATCTGAAACAGGCGGCAAAAGAGCTTACAAATCAGGATAATACGGATGAAGATATTGCTGATAGCAAGGAACAAAAGTATGCGGCAGCCGGAGATTTTTCAGAAGAAAATTCTGCAACAGATACTGCAAAAGAAAATTCAGATGACGGAAATATTGCAGAAACCAAGCCGGAACAGTCAGATTCCAAGGCAGAAGACAGCACAGATAAGAAGCAGTCTACTGGTGGTTTTGCACTAAAAGACCGGAATTTCTATCAGCTTCGTTTTGCAAGCATGGAACGTGCAATTTGTTATGCCAAGGGCATTCGTCTGGAACTTCCGATGAAGAGCAGTCTTTATTATCTGACCAGAGAGGAAGCTTATTATCTTTTGTTTGAGAAAGGAGAGCTTAGCGATAAGCAGCTTTGCCGCATTTTAAGTGCTTCTTTGGAATTTGCAGATGATATTTATGCGCATGGACCGACCCGGGCATATATTATGGAGCATGGAAAATGCATTTTGCCGGAGCGGGCGTTAGAACATTTACAGGAAATTTAGACAGACAGAGGAATTAGAATGGAAGAATATAAAGATAAGGCATCTTTTGAAGAATTTTTTAAGCAGAACTATGTACCATTGGATTATAAATCTATTCAAAATGAGATGCGGGAGGCAGCCGGAGATGGCTGGAGCCTTTTTACCGACGA
The DNA here is from genome assembly GCA_050873725.1 of Roseburia sp. Lineage (GTDB taxonomy): Bacteria > Bacillota > Clostridia > Lachnospirales > Lachnospiraceae > Roseburia_C. The sequence goes on along the minus strand of JBNMJI010000147.1, from coordinate 471 downwards.
ATACAAGTTTCGTGGAAAGATTGACAAGAAGGATTTTATTATACATATGACAGGTGATGCCTACTGCACTTTTGAAGAGATTGTGGAAAATGCAATTGATGAGTTAAACAGCGGAATCCTTGACATTGTAATGGAAATCGGAAATGAGATGGATTTTGACAATGATACAGCGGAAATATATTTTGATACCATTGAAAAGCAGTTAAAGGAAATGTTAGATGCTCTTTATGATGATGTGCTGAAGGATTTATAAAAGCAGGTAAAAAAATAGGCTGTAAAAATAACGGTAGAAACAGATAAAAATAGCAGTAGTAAGAAAAAGACCCCGGAGGAACTATTTTAAATTATGATATGTACCCTCTTTACTGGGCAACCAGTAAGGAGGGTGTTTTTATGCGTTATAGTTATGAGTTTAAACTGATGTGTGTTGAATTGTATCATTCAGGTTCGTATCCAGATATCCCAGAGGGT